>NZ_JBHYVB010000070.1:30797-49776 GCF_042750115.1 Streptomyces sp. NPDC059455 | reverse complement strand
TAACGCGCCCCCCGCCCGCCCCCCCCACGCCCCCCGGGCCCCCCCGCGCGCGCTGGCCGTAGTCGCGACCCCCCGCCGGACCCCCGAGCCGCTCGGCCTCAGCGTCGAGGACGCCGCCGCGGCCATCTACGCCATCCAAAACGCCCAGGCCGCCGACCTGCTGCGCCAGGTCGTGGTCAACGCCGGACATGATCCTCGGGACTTCATCGTGTACGCCTTCGGAGGCGCGGGGCCCGTGCATAGCGCTGCCTACGCTGCCGATCTCGGCGCCCGCCAGGTGCTCGTCCCGCTCGGGCCGATGGCCTCGGCCTTCTCCGCCTACGGCCTGGCGGCCTCCGACGTCGTGCTGTCCGCGGAGCTGTCCCGCCCCCGCACGATGCCGATGCGGGCCGCGGAGATGGACGACATCTTTCGCGGTCTGGAGAAGGAACTGCACGCCCGCATCGCCGAGCAGCAGGTCATCTTCGCCGAAGTGTCCTATACCCGCGAGGTCGACGTGCGCTACTCGCTGCAACTCGCGGAACTCGTCGTGCCGGTCCCGGGCGGCGAGATCACCGAGAAGACGGTCGCCGCGCTGCAGGACGACTTCGCCGCCCTGTACGAGCGCCGCTACGGCGCGGACACCGGCTTCGCCGACGCCGGCCTGCAGGCCGTCACCTTCCGGATGTACGCCAAGGGGACACTGCCGTTCGCGCCGGAGTTCACGGTCCACGACGCCGTGCCGGCCCCGGCCCCGGTCGGGGGCCGGCGGCGCGCGCTCCTGGACCCCGAACACGGTTTCCAGCAGGTCGCCGTGCTGGACTACCGGGACCTGCGCCCCGGACACCACTTCGCTGGCCCCGCGGTCCTGGAGGCGGGCACCACCACCGTAGCGGTGCCGCAAGGGTTCACCGCTGAAGTCGACGTTCTCGGGAACCTCCTGCTGAACGTCCCCACGACCAGGGAGACGCGATGACGATCCAGATCGCCGGCTCGGAGAAGTTCGCGAACCGGTCGTTGCCGGCCGCGGAACTGCGGGACAGGATCGAGCAGGCCGGCCACGTCCGCCTGACGTCCCACGTGCGGCGCGGCGAGGTCGACGCGCTGACGTACGAGGTCGTCCGGTACCGGCTGGCGACCCTCACCCATGAGGCAGGCGAGGCGATCAAGCGGATGTCGGGCAGCGTGATCGTCACCGACTGCAACGACTTCGACTTCAGCATCATGAATGAACTCGGCGAGCAGGTGCAGGTCGGGCTCTTCAACACGCAGCTCGTCGCCACCATGGACATGGCCGTGCAGTGGACGCTGCTGAACCGTGCCGCGAACCCCGGTATCGGGCGGGGTGACATGTTCCTGTGCAACGACCCCTGGATCGGCGGCGGCCTGCACCAGAACGACGTCTCCGTCTTCGCCCCGTTCTTCGTCGGCGACGAACTGTTCGGCTGGACCTGCGCCGTGGCTCACCAGGCCGACCTCGGCGGCATCGCGCCTGGCAGCCGTAGCGTCCACGCCCGAGACGTCTTCGCCGAGTCGCTGCCGACCCCGCCGGTGAAGATCGTCGAGGCGGGCCGCTCGCGGGCCGACATCGAGGACGTCTATCTGCGCCGCTCCCGGGTGCCCGACCTTGTGGCGCTGGACTTGCGCGCGAAGGTCGGCGCCAACAAGATCGCCCAGGAGGGCCTGGACCGGCTCGTGGAGCGCTACGGCGCGGACGTGGTCAAGGACGTCATGCGGCGGATGATCGACGACGCGGAGGCGCGGCTGCGGGCGAAGCTCCGGCAGATCCCGGACGGTTCGGTCTCCAGCGCCACCTTCCAGGACTCGGCCCGTGAAGGCGACGACGGCGTCTACAAGATCGCATTGACACTCACCAAGCGGGACGACCACCTCACGTTCGATTTCACCGGCACCGACCCACAGGTCGAGGGGTTCATCAACTGCACCCACGCGGGGCTGCGGGGAGGCATCATGCCCGCGCTTCTCACCTTGCTGTGCGGCGACATCCCCTGGGCGGCGGGCGGTTTCGTCCGCTGCATCGACGTGATCAGCGAGCCGGGCAGTGTCAACGACGCGACGTTCCCCGCCAGCGTCGGCAAGGCGTCCGTCGGCTCGGCCTGGGCCACGCACAACGTGGTCAGCGAGTGCGTCGCTACCCTGATCGACAGCAGCGCGCCGCTGCGTCCGCGGGTCATGAGCGTCTGCATGGGCACGTGGGACTCGGCCGTGCTCTCCGGCGTCGACCAGCGCGGACACCGCTACGTGACGTCGATCGGCGACCCCATGGCCGGTGGCATGGGCGCGCGGACGGAAAGCGACGGCGTCGACACCGGCGGTCTGGCGTTCATGCCGATGGGCAGGATCGCCGACGCCGAGATGAACGAGTTCAACTTCCCGGTCCTGTACCTGTGGCGCCGGGAGGAGCCGGATTCCGGCGGCCCGGGGCGGCAGCGCGGCGGCGTCGGCGGGTCGAGCTGCTTCGTCCTGCACGACGCACCCGACCGCGGTGCGAGTCTGTTGACGACCGGCGGCGGCAAGGCGGTGCCGCAGGCAGTCGGCCTCGCCGGCGGTCTGCCCGCCAGCACCCAGCACGATGTGCTCGTCAGGGGCAGTGATGTGCGGCAGGTACTCGCCGGCGGGGCGCTCCCGGCTTCCCTCGACGATCTGCACGGCGAGCGGGAACTCATGCCAGCCCACCTGGCCACATCACTGGCCTGGGACGACGTCTATTACATGCACTGGACCGGCGGCGGAGGCTATGGCGACCCGCTGGCGCGCGACCCGCATGCGGTCGCCGCCGACGTCGCCGCGGGGCTCGTCACCCCGCACGCGGCGCGCGACGTCTACGGAACCGTCCTCGACAGCGGCAGCGGCGATGATGGCGGTGGCGTCGATGTCGACCGGACGGCCCGCCGCCGAGAGACCCTTCGCCGGGCCCGCGCCGGCCAGCCGGACACCACCGAGCAGGGAGCCGTCGCGCATGAAGATCGATGAGAATCTGATGATCTCGGCGGCAGGCGAGGAGCGGTGCGCGCACTGCGACGCCCTGCTCGCGCTCGGCGGAGAACCGCACCTGTCCCGGGCGATCGTGCGCGAGGTCGACGCCACGGCGCTGGGGCCCCAGGTGCGCATCGCCCCGGAGCGGTACACCCCGGCCGCGATCGTGGCCCGCCTCACCCTCTGCCCGGGATGCCTGACGCAGCTGCGGGTCAGTGTCGGCCCCCGGTCCACGGCGGACCACCGGGGCCGCGCTCTGGGTGCGGCGCTACCGGATTGAGCCGGGTCGGCGTCAGTGCTCGCGCCGGTCGGCGGGACACGGCCGGGGGCGTATGATCGCGTCGATCATCTCCTCGGCGAGCCGGTGCGGGTCGGGCCAGTCGATGGCGTCCTTGTTGATGCGCAGGCTCACGACGCCGTGCAGGGCGGTCCACAGCAGGAGCGAGGCACGCTGCGTGCCGCCCTCGGGATCGATGAGGCCGTCGTTGCGCTTGCCGAATACCTCATCCGTGCAGGTCACGCGGCATGTCTGTATTCGTGGAGGATGCCGCCAAGGTGGTCGTGGCGTCGTATGTCGAGGTGGCCTAGCCTGTCGGGATGGTTGATTGGTGTGGGCAGTGGGTGTAACGGTCGGGTGTTCGCGATGCCCTGGTGCGGGCGATGGGGGTTGTAGAACTCCTCGAACTCTCGCAGAGCGTGGAGAAGCTGGCGTTGGTTCCAGATCAAGGTTCGATCCAGGAGCTCGTGTCTGCGGGTCGATCCCCGTGTCATTGAGGACAGCGGCGAACAGGGCTGGGAACTTCCCGTCCTGTCTCTGATGATGTTCACGAGGTGCCTCGGATCGCCAAGCTCCTGCGCGTGCCCACCCCCGCCGACCGCGGGCCCGCCCAGCCGTGGCGCCCCGGCACCCCGGTCCCGCTGGCCCTCCCGCCGGACACTGCGGGTGCCGATAAATCATCCGCGCAGCTCAGGCCGCGTGCTGGTACTGGTGGAGCGTTCCGCCGAGCCGGTCTCGTCTGTGGACTTCCAGGTGGGTGAGCTGGGCTTGTTGGGTGATGGGTGTGGGTAGCGGGCGGCATGGGGCGGCTTGTTCCAGGGCTCTGTGCGGGCGGTGCTCGTTGTAGAAGAATTCGTACTCGCGCAGGACGTGGAGGAGGTGGCTCTGGTTCCAGATCAGGGTCCGGTCAAGGAGTTCCCTGCGGCAGGTCTGTATCCAGCGCTCCATGACCGAGTTCATCCGTGGTATCCGAATGCCGGTGGTGACGACCTTGAGACCGGCATCGGTCATCAGGGCATCGAAGGCGGCTGTGAACTTGGAATCGCGGTCGCGGATGAGGAACTTCGCCTTGCTGTCCGCGTCCTCGAGGTCCATGAGGAGATTGCGTCCGAGCTGCACGATCCACTCCGCAGTGGGGTGTGCCGTGGCGCCGAGGACCCGGATGCGACGGGTGGCGTGCTCGGTGACAGCAAAGACGTACAGGCGCGCCCCCGTCAGCGTGCGGACTTCGAAAAGATCGCAGGCGAGAAGGGCCTCGGCCTGGCCGCGGAGGAAGTCGGCCCAGGTGGTGCTCTGCCGTTCGGGCGCGGGTGGGATGCCATGATCGCGGAGGATCTCCCAGACCGTGGAGGCGGCGACCTTGATCCCCAGGGCTGCGAGTTCGCCGTGGATCCGGCGATACCCCCACGAGACATTCTCCCTGGCCAGGCGCAGGACCAGGGCGCGGATCGACCGGAAGGTGCGCGGGCGTCCACGTCGCCTGGGTACGCAGGTCACGGCATGGCGCCGTCGTAGCAGTTCGCGATGCCAGCGCAACACCGTCTCGGGGCGGACCAGCAGCAGAAGGTGCCGCAGTCTGTCTTTGGAGAGGTGGTGGAGCAGGCCGGCCAGGACGGCACGGTCGCTGTCGGTGAAGCTCGGCTTGCCGGCCTGACGCTGCAGGACCAGCAACTGGTGCCGGAGTACGAGGATCTCGATGTCCTTGTCTCGGTCGCTCATCGGCAGGAGGCGTAGGAACGCCAGGGCGTTGGTCGTGGCTAGGTAGGCCAGGCGCAGGAGCACAACAGATCATGATGCCGCCGGGGCCCCGTGCGGGTGAAGCGCTTGGGGCGAATGACAAGGAGAGCCGAAGATCCGTGATCAGGCTCCCGACCTGCGTGGATGATTTATCGGCACCCGCAGGTCTGGATCGTGTTCGCCTTCGCATCGCGGTGGTGGCGGCGGTGTCGGGCCAGGACCGCGGTGATCTGGGTGCGCGTCAGCTTCGCCCCGGCCGTGGGGGTGGGCGCCTTGATCAGCAGTTCCAGGGCATCCGTGCTGGTCAGTTCAAGGTCTGCGTAGGCGGACAAGGCGGCGGGGAAGTACTCCCGCAGTGTGGTCCGCAGCCGCTGGAAGGTGCGGGTGCGTTCCCAGATCAGGGTCTGGTGGGCGCGGGCGACGACCTTCACGGCCTGGGCCTGGTCGCTGTCCCCGGCCACCGGCCGTAGCTGGTCGCGGTCGATGCGGACCATGTCCGCGAGCGCGTGTGCGTCACCCTTGTCGCTCTTGGCGCCGGAGGTGCCGTACCTCTCCTTGAAGCGGGCGACCTGCCTCGGGTTGATCGCGTAAACCTGGTAGCCGGAGGCGACCAGGGCCTGCACCCATGAACCGCGGTCGGTCTCGATCCCCACCACCACCTCGGCCGGATCCAGGTCCCCGCCGCCGTGCTTCGCGACGAGCTCGTGCAGTTTCGCGATGCCCTCCACGCCCTCGGGCAGCTTTGCCACCGCGAGTTTCCGGCCCGTCTCGTCCTGGACCTCGACGTCGTGGTGATCTTCGGCCCAGTCATCGCCGATCAGCAGCAACTCGTCCTCCTGGTCAGGTACTTCGCTTCCTCTGCAGCCTGCGGAAGGCACGGCACGCGGCCTAATGGATCCAGTGCTCACGCCCCACTGCCCGGCGGGCACGCCACCCCATCAACGGTCTGGCCTCCCTGCCGACCAGCAGGGGCACGGTCTGACCACAGAAGTCGACTGCTTCCGGCGGCGAAAGTGCTCACCTGCTGGCGGCTACGGCACCGAGCCTTCCCCGACCCGGCAGCTCCCATTAGGCGGCATGTTCATAGGTGTGGAGAGTGCCGCCGAGTTGGTCCTTCCGCCGGATATCGAGGCGGTTGAGCTGTTCGGGATTGGTGAGGGGACGGGGGAGTGGGCGCAGGGGTGCTGCGGCGCGGAGGGTGCGGTGGGGTCGGTGCTGGTTGTAGAAGGTTTCGTATTCGCGGAGTGTGTACAGGAGGTGCGCTTGGTTCCAGATGAGGGTGCGGTCGAGGAGTTCGGTTCTGCAGGAGCGGATCCAGCGTTCCATTACTGCGTTCATGCGGGGTACGCGGATACCGGTCTTGATGATGGCGATGCCTTCGTCTTCGAGTACGGCGTCGAAGGCATCCGTGTATCTGCGGTCGCGGTCACGGATCAGATACTTCACCGTCGTGCCGGCCCCGTGGAGGTCCATGGCGAGGTTCCGGGCAAGTTGGGTGGTCCACGCTGCGGTGGGGTGGGCGGTTGCGCCGAGAACGCGTATACGCCGCGTGGCGTGCTCGATGGCGGCGAAGACGTACAGGCGTGCTCCGGTCAGCGTCCGGGTTTCGAAGAAGTCGGCGGCAAGAATTGCGTGTGCTTGGCCGCGGAGGAAGGTGGTCCAGGTCTGGCGGTCGCGCTGGGGTGCGGGATCGATGCCGTTGTGCCGGAGGATCTCCCATACCGTGGAGGGGGCTACCTTGATCCCGAGGGTGGTGAGTTCGCCGTGGATTCTTCTGTATCCCCAGTTCGGGTTTTCTCGGGCCATGCGCAGGATGAGGGTTTGGATGCTGCGGTGGGTGGGTGGTCGTCCTGGCCGTTTGTGGCGGGAGGCGTTGGCGTGGCGGCGGTGTAGGAGGTCGCGGTGCCAGCGGAGGACAGTGTCGGGGGAGACGATCAGATGAAGTTGCCGGAGTGTGGTGCGGGGGAGCCGGTGGAGCAGGGCGGCGAGGAATATGCGGTCGGGCGGAGTGAGTCGGGGTTTGGCGACCTGGCGTTGAAGGACGGCCAGTTGATGGCGCAGGGTGAGAATCTCGACGTTCTTGTCGGTGTCGCTGATCGGCAGCAGCCGTAGGAGAGCGAACGCGTTGGTAAGCGTGAGGTAGAGGAGTCGCAGTAGCACGATGGATCATCCTGGCGTACCAGCCCGGTGGCTCTCAGCCGCATCTTTAATCCTGCAGGTCACAGCCTACGGATGAGGTTTTCGGCACCCACAGGATCCAGTGCTCAGCGGGGTAGTCGAAGAACGCCAGCGGCTGCTCGGAGTCGTCGATGATCTTCTTGACGGTCTTGGGGAACTTCGCGCCGTAGAGCTTGGCGAACGCGGCCACAGCCCCTTGTGCGTGGTCGCGGTCTTCGGCGTGGTAGATGTCCTGGATGGCCTTTTTCGCTCCGGGTTGCGCGGGCTTCGGCATGGCGTCGAGGACATGGGCCGTCTTGTGAACCCAGCATCGTTGCTCGCGGGTCTGGGGGATACCTCCGCGAGGGCCTTCCAGAAGCTCAGGGCGCCGTCTCCGACGGCGGGCACCGGGGCGCGCGTGCCCCGGCGGGCGCAGTCGCGCAGCAGATCGGCCCACGACTCGCCGGACTGTCACGTCGTTTCCCTCGGCCGGTTTCAGCAGGGCGGCGAAGCCGCGTACGAGATCGGTGAGCGTGTGCGGGTGCCGAAAATCCGACCGACGCCGGTGAGGAGCAACGGGTGTTCGACCAGATCCGCGAGCTGGCCGGGGACGGGCGGACCGTCATCCTCATCACCCACCGGGTGGCGTCCGTGCGCCACGCGGACCTCGTCCACGTGCTCGACCGCGGCCGGCTCGTCGAGTCCGGCACCCCCGCCGAACTGCTGGACCTGCCCCACGGGCACTTTCGCGGCCGGTACGGGATCCAGGCCGCCCACCCAGTTCGGCCGGACCGCCGGCCGGGCGGGGAACGCGAGCCCGCCGCCGGCGGAGGCTGACCGTCTCTGACACGGCGGGCTCCCGCGCTTCTGCGATCAGTTGTCGAGCGAATTCACCGGCGCCTGCCGCACCAGCGAGTCGATCCGTGCGGCCATCTGGTCCAGTTGCGGGCACTCGTAGAAGGAGTTCAGCGGGACGTCGACGCCGAAGCCCGCCTTGATGGCGTCGCGGACCCGCGGCACGGACAGGGAGTCACCGCCGAGGGCGAAGAAATCCGCGTCCTCGGCCTGCGGCCGCACGGCGAGGATCTGTGACCAGATGAGGGCCAGTTGCTGCGCGGTCGCACCGCCGACGGCGGCGTCGCCCGGGGCGGAGCCCGCACTCTCGGACGTCACGTCGGGCAGCTGCTTCCGGTCGATCTTCCCGGACGCCGTCAGCGGCATCCGGTCGAGCACGATGACTCGGGACGGCACCATGTTCTTCGGCAGCCGCTGCGCGAGCGTGGTCCTGAGCCGGTCCGACGACACCTCGGCGCCGGCGCCGGCCTGCACGTAGGCCACCAGCTGGTGCCGTCCCTCGTCGGCCTCCCGTGCTACGACTCCGGCGTGCACGACACCCTCCACGTTGAGCAGGGCGGCTTCGATCTCGCCGAGCTCCACCCGTACGCCCCGGATCTTGACCTGGTGGTCCATCCGCCGGTGGAAGACCAGCTCGCCGTCTGCCGTCCTGCGAGCCAGATCGCCCGTGCGGTAGATCCTGACCCCGGGCTCGCCCTGCGGGTCCGGGAAGAAGACCGCGTCGGTCAACTCGGGGTTGTTGAGGTAGCCGGGCGCGAGGAACCGGCTGCGCACCCACACCTCGCCCAGTTCGCCGTCGGCGACCTTGTCGCCGTCGCCGTCGCGCAGCACCACCTCCCGGCCCGGGAGGGCACGGCCCACCGGTACCGTGGGCGCCTTCTCGTCGTCCGCGGTGACACGGTGGCACGTGGCCAGGATGTTCTCGGTCTGGCCGTACATGTTGTAGATGTCGGCCCGGGGGAAGGCCGCGCGCATCTTCGCCACCAGTGCCGGCCGCAGTTCCTCGCCGGAGACGGTGAGCGCCCGCACCTGGTCGAGTGCGGCCCCGCCGGCGCTGTCCAGGGCGTCGACCAGGGCGCGGTAGATACTGGGCGCACTCGCCATGTGGGTCGCTCCGTGGCGGCGGGTCCACTCCACGACTTCGCGCACGTCCGACTTGACCTCGGGGGGCGGCATGATCAGGGTCGCGCCGCTCCGGATGGCGGAGAAGATCTCCACGCAGGCCGCGTCGTAGGTGAACTGCGCCAGCTGCAGCTGCTTCGCACCCGGGGCGAGGCCGACCTCGTCGGCGTACCACTCGGTGAGCTGGTCTATGTTGCCCGACGTCAGGATGATGCCCTTGGGTGTCCCGGTCGAGCCGGAGGTGTACACCACCGTCGTGGTGTTCGTCGGCAGGGTGGCCGGACCGCGGTCGCGGCTGATGCGCTCGATGAAGATCTCCGAGGACTCTCCTGTCCGCAACAGGCCCAGGTTCAGCTCGGCCAGATCGGCGACCAGTTGCTTGCCCCCCTGGCTGCTGTCGGCCAGCAGGTACCTGGCTCCGCAGTCGCGGACCACGGTGCGGTTCCTCGCGGCCGGCTGGTCGCTGTTCAGCCACACGAAGGCGGCGCCGGCCTCCAGCGTGGCGAACATCGCTGCCACCGCGTCCGGTCCGTGCTCGATGCTGATCACCACGGCGTCGCCGGGACGCAGGCCGACGGAGGCGAGTACGTCCGAGTACCGCGTGACGCGGCGGCGCAGATCGCCGTAGGTGTGCACGCCATCGGCCGCGATGATCGCCGTACGATCGTCGTCCTCGCGGATCCCGCTCAGATGGGCCAGTGCGCTGGCGCTGTTCGACTGCACGCTATCGCCCTTCAGTCCGGGGACGAATGCATCCCCTAAATCGGTTGACCACCGTGGAATAGGGTTCGATGGCAACTGGAAACTCGCCCCAATTTATGGTCGGCCCCTATTGCGGTCAAGAAGTCCAGGGAATTGTGCGGTCGCCGGAGGTACTTTCGTCTATTGGTGCGTATACGAAGGTTCGGCCGCGGCAGGTCGTTGGGTGGCGTTTCCTTGACGATTGCCGAAGAAGGTTCATAGCTTGATCGCACTTGCGTGTCGTGCCGAGTGATGGGGCAACGTTGATCGAAATCCTGAGAAAGCGTTCAGTCGATTCCACAGGCGGCGTTTTCCGCGCGCAGGCCGCGCTCCACCACCCCACCGCCGAGGAGTTCACCGAGGCCTGGTCCGTTCGGAAGAGGCGGTATAGGAAATGGACCCGATGACGGCTGACCGCGATGACCGCGATGTCGCGATCATCGGCATGGCATGTCGTTTCCCCGGTGCGGTGAGGACGACCGAGGACCTCCTGCGACTGTCGGTCGATGGTGTCGACGCGATCGACGAGGTGCCGGAATCCCGGCAGCTGCGCGGTCTGTACTCGCCCGATCCGACCGAGCCCGGCCGGATCGGCACGCGGTGGATCGGCTCGATCGACGGGATCGACCGGTTCGACGCGGAGTTCTTCGGCATCACGGCACGGGAAGCCGAGCAGATGGATCCCCAGCAGCGGATCCTGCTGGAGACGGCGTACGAGGCGCTGGAACTCGCCGGGGTGCCGCCGACCAGTGGCCAACTGTCCGAGGGCGGGGTGTACGTCGGTATCAGCGGCAGCGACTACGGGCGGCTGCTGGGCCGTCGGACGACCGAACTCGGCGGGCACTTCGTCACCGGACAGGCCAGTTCCGTCGCGGCCAACCGGCTCTCGTACCTGCTGGACATGAGCGGCCCCAGCATGGCCGTCGACACCGCGTGCTCGTCCTCGCTGGTGGCCGTGCACCTCGCGGTGCGTGCGCTGCGCGAGGGGGACTGCCCCGTGGCACTGGCCGCCGGCGTCAACCTGGTGCTCGCGCCGGACAACTGGGTGTCCGTGTCCAAGGCGGGAATGATGTCGCCGACCGGACGGTGCTACTCCTTCGGTGCGGAGGCCGACGGTTTCGTCCGCGCGGACGGCTGCGGGGTGCTGGTGCTCAAGACGCTGGCCCGGGCCCGGCGGGACGGCGACGAGATCCACGCGGTGATCCGGGGCAGCGCGATCAACCAGGACGGGGCCAGCAACGGGCTGACCGCCCCCAACGGCCCGGCGCAGGAGGCGGTCATCCGCGCCGCGCTGGCGGACGCCGGGGTACGGCCCGAAGAGGTCGGCTACGTGGAGGCGCACGGATCCGGCACGCCCCTCGGAGACCCCATCGAGTTCGCCGCGCTCACCGCGACGTACGGCAAGGTGCCGGCCGGAAGCCCGCCCTGCTACGTGGGTTCGGTGAAGTCCAACATCGGGCACGCCGAGGCGGCCGCGGGAATGGCCGGCATCATCCGCCTCGTGGCCTGCCTGCGCGCCGGATACGTCCCGGCTTCCCTGCACACCGAGGAACTCAACCCCCGGCTGACGACGGACGGGCCGCGGCTCGCGGTGGCCCGCCGGACCGCACGCTGGTCCGACGGACCCGATCGACGGACGGGCGCGGTCAGCTCGTTCGGATTCGGCGGCACGAACGCGCACGTGCTCGTCCAGCAGGCGGATCCGGTGTCGCAGCGATCCCCGGCGCCCGCGCCGACCGGGCTGGTACTGCCCCTGTCGGCCAAGGGCGAGGAGCCGCTGCGGGAGCTGGCGGAACGGTATGCGTCTCTGCTGTCCGACGACGGCACGGCGGCGGGGGACCTGTGCTACAGCGCGGCCGCCCGGCGCGCCCACCACCCCGTGCGCGGCGCGTTCAGCGGACGGGACCGCGCGGAGCTGCGCCGGTCCCTGGAATCGTTCCTGGCCGACGGAGGAGTGCCCGACACGGTGGAGGGGCCCGTCTGGCGCGACACCGTCTACGTGTTCCCGGGACTGGGGCCGCAGACGAGCGGGCTCGGCTCGGCGCTCCTCTCGGAGCCGACGCTGGTCGAGCACTGCCACCGCTGCTCGGACGCGTTCGCACCACTCCTGGGTGTGTCCCTGTTCGAGTACCTGAGCCAGGGCGGTCCCGAGGCCGATGAGATCGCGCTGACCCGGACGGACATCGCGCAGGCGCTGCACTTCACCGTACAGAGCGGGCTCGCCGGACTGTGGTCCTCGTTCGGCCTGCGGCCCGCGGCCGTGATCGGGCACAGCGCGGGCGAACCGGCCGCCGCGTTCGTGTCCGGCATGCTCGACTTCGATGCCGCGGTGGAGCTGGTCGCCGCTCGCGGGTCGGTCATGCAGCACGCCGCCGTTGACGGCCGGATGGTGGCGGTCTCCGCGGCACCGCAGGAGATCGACGACCTGCTCGCGCGCTGCCCCGACGACATCGTGCTGGCGGTGGACAACGGGCCGCGGAACGTCACGCTGTCCGGCCCGGCCGAGGCGGTCGAGCAACTGGCCGCCCAGCTCCGGGCCGACGGACTGCGCGCCCGCCTGCTGTCGATCAGGTTCGGCTCCCACCACCCCGATCTCGCACCCGCCGGCGAGGAACTCGCCCGCCGTGGCGTCGGTGCCGCGACCGCTCCCGGTTCCGTCCCGATGTTCTCCTCGATCACGGGCGCTCTGCTCGATTCCGCGCAGATGACCGCCGAGCACTGGGGCCGGGGTGTGATCAACCCGGTTCTCCTCCGGTCCGCCGTGCAGCAGGCCGCCACCGTGGGGTTCGCCAACTTCCTGGAGATCAGTCCGCAACAGATACTGCTCGGCCCGGTGCACACCAGCGCAGCCGCCGTCGGCGTCCGGGCGAGCGTGCTGCACGCGCTCGGTGAGGGCGACGACGGAGCCGCGTCCGCGCGGGCCGTGCTGCCCGAGCTGTACGTCCGCCGTGCCGAACTCGACTGGCAGGCCGTGTACCCGGACGGGCGCTTCCTGCCGAGCACGCCGTCCTATCCGTGGCAGGGCCGCCGCTACTGGGCCCTGGACGGCTGGACACCCACCACTCTCGCCACTTCCACCGTTCCCACTTCCACTGCCCTCACCACCCCCACCGTCCCCTCTACTCCCACAGCCACCGAACCAGCACAGGAACCGCTCAGGAGGAGTACGTTGGCCGCATCGCAGGAGCACGCCCTGGCGGAGGTGGCGGAGGAAGTCGCCGCGATCCTCAAGTACCCGAGGGAACAGATCACCCCGGAGTCGTACTTCCTCGAACTCGGCGCGGACAGCATCCTGCTGCTCCAACTGGTGAACACCTTGAACAAGCGCCACGGTACGTCCTTCAAGGCGACCGACCTGTTCGAGAAGTACCAGTCCGTCGGTGACCTCGCCGACGCGCTCGCGGAGTCCGGCACCTTCGACGTGGAACCCCCTGCCGCTCCCCAGGCCACGGTCGCTGTGCCCCAGGCCCCGGCCGCCGTACCCCAGGTCCTGGCCGCACCGCCACAGGAGGCCGTGGTACTGCCCGCCGCCACCGGCCTCGACGCGGTCGTCCGCGACCAACTCGCCATCATGCGGCAGCAACTGGCGGTCCTCGGCGGCACGCCGGCCCCCCTCACCGAGGTTGCCGCACCCGCCGACGAGCCGCCGGCGCCACAGCCCGTGCTCCAGCCCGCGTCACAGCGCAAGGCGCCCGCGGCCCGCAGGTCTCCGGCGCCCGCTCCGGCCGCGGACGGAGCCCGGCTCGGCCCTCGGCAGAAGTCCTACGTGGACTCCCTGGTGCGGCGGATCGAGGACCGCAGCCCGCGGTCGAAACGGCTCGCCGGCCTGCACCGCGGCCGGATGGTGGAGAGCCGCCCCTGGGGGACCTTCCGTCCCGAGCTGAAGGAACTCAACTTCCCCATCATCATCGACCGGGGCAGGGGAGCGCACTTCTGGGACGCCGACGGCAGCCAGTACACCGACTACTGCCTCGGCTTCGGTGTGCACTTCTTCGGCCACAACCCGCCGTTCGTCCAGGACGCCATCGCCACGCAGCTGAAGCGCTCCTTCATGCTGGGGCCGCAGGTGGAACTGACCTACCAGGTCGCCGAACAGTTCTGCCGGATCACCGGGCACGACCGGGTCTCCTTCTGCAACTCCGGTTCGGAGTCGGTGATGGGCGCGGTGCGCCTCGCGCGACTCGCGACCGGTCGGCGGAAGGTGGCCTACTTCGAGAAGTCCTACCACGGCATCACCGACGGGGTGCTGGGCCTGCGCGGCGAGGAACTCGGCGGCGTCCGGCCGATCGTGGACGGGGTGTCGCCCGGAGCGCTGCAGGACGTGGTCGTCCTGCCGTACGACGACCAGGCCGCCCTGGACTACATCGCCTCCCACAGCGATGAGCTGGCCGCGGTACTCGTCGAGCCGATACAGGCGCGCAACCCCGTGACGCAGCCGGCCGAGTTCCTGCACAAGCTCCGCCGGCTGACCGAGGACACCGGCACGGTGTTGATCTTCGACGAGATGATCACCGGGTTCCGCATGCACATCCGCGGCGCCCAGGGGCTGTTCGGGGTCAAGCCGGACCTGGCTACCTACGGCAAGGTGCTCGGCGGAGGTCTGCCGGTCGCGGCCATCGCCGGCAAACAGTCCCTCATGGACGGGCTCGACGGCGGCAGCTGGGACTACGGTGACCGGAGCGCTCCGACCGCGGAGACCACGTTCTTCGGCGGCACGTTCCAGAAGCACCCGCTGGCGATGGCGGCTACCAAAGCCGCCCTGGAGTACCTGGAGCAGCACGAGGACACCGTCTACCGCGACGTGAACGACCGGACCGCGCGGGTGGTCGGTGCGCTGTCCGACCTGTTCACCCAGCACGGGGTGCCGTACACGCTGGCATCCGTCGGCTCGCTGTGGCGGTTCCAGTACCGCGGACAGTCCAATCTGTACCACCCCCTGCCGTTGGAGATGCTGTACCACAGCCTGCTGGCGGACGGTGTCTACATGTGGGAGGGCAGGACGTTCTTCATGTCCACCGCGCACACTGACAACGATGCCGAGCGGCTGATCGACGCGGTGGACCGGGGTCTGCACGCGCTGCGTGAGGCGGACTTCCTGGACGGGGTCGCCACCACACCCCGGGTCCGCGCGGCGGACCGCTGGCCGATGTCCACCCAGCAACGCGAGGTGTGGGACATCAGCCGGCGGCTCGGACCGACATCCGTGGTCTACAACGAGACAGCGGTGCTGGAACTCACCGGCGAACTCGACCTGTCGGCCCTGGACGCCGCGCTGACCGCGGTACGGCAACGGCATCCGGCGCTGCGCGCGGTCTGCTCCGCCGACGGCCGCGACCTGGTCGTGGAGCATGATGCCGCGAGCACGACGGCCGTACACACGGTGTCACCCGAGGACAGTCCCCAGACCGTGATCGACGAGCACGCCAACACGCCGTTCGACCTCCGGACGGGGCCGCTGTTCCGTGCCATGGTGCTGCGGCATTCGGAGAACCGCCACCACCTGCTCGTCTCGGGCCACCACGTGGTCTTCGACGGCACCTCCATGGTCGCCGTGCTCAACGACCTGGCGGACGGCTACACACGCGTCACCCAGGGGCAGGCTCTGGCGACGGTGCGGCCCGGACGGGTGCAGCCGGCCTATCCGGAACCGGCCGCCGACAAACGGGAAGCCGCGCTCGACCACTGGCGGCAGCGTCTGGCGGCGCCCCCCGCACCCGCGTGGGCCGTCCAGGACCGCCCGGCGAGCGCTCCGGCGACCCGGCAGGCCTTCGAGTTCGACGCCGCCCTGTGGACGGCGCTGGTGAAACGGTGCCCACAACTGCGGTGCTCACCGTTCATGGCGGTCTTCAGCGCGTTCACGGCGGCACTGCACGAAGTGACCGGACACGACGACCTGGTGGTCAGTACCCCGGTCGACCAGTGTCGGGGCGTGACGGAACAGGAACTGGTGGGCCACTTCGTCAGTTACGTCCCCGTTCGCAGCCGGCACATCGACACCGACCTTTCGAAGCACCGCCAGCAGTTCAGCCAGTCGCTCGGTGAGGACCTCTCTCACGGCACCCTGCCGCTGGGCGACGTCCTCGACGAGCTGGCCGAGCGGGGCGAGCTGGACGACCCCTGGCTCGCCCGACAGCGGCTCACCTCCGTGGTGTTCAACCTCAACCGCCCGCTGCCGCCGCCGAGGCTCGGCGATCTGGAGGCGCGGGTGAGCCTGCCGTCCACCGTGGAGGCGATGTTCGACCTGCTCTTCGATGTCGTCCCGATGGAGGACAAGGTGTTCGTGGAGATCGTGTACCGCGACCAGGTGCCCGCGGACGACATCACGCGGCTCTGGACACGCTGGCTCGAACTGCTCCACGAGACCGCCGACGACGGCGGAGAGGACTGAATGTCCCGGCGGCCCGACCGTGTCGTACGGGACCGCGACGCTTCCGACGGCGGTCATCCGCCCATGGCCGCCCCACACCCTGCGGCCGTGGTGGCCGGTATCGGCGCGTGGCTGCCCCCCGATGTGGTGACCAACCACGATCTCAGCGCCCGGATGGACACCACGGACGCCTGGATACGCCAGCGGACCGGAATTCGGCGACGCCACATCGCATCACCGGGAACGGCCGCGTCCGACCTCGCCGTGGAGGCGGGGCGGCGGGCGCTCGAGTCCGCCGGCCTGCGGACCGTGGACATGGTGGTGCTCACCACCACCACGCCCGACAAGCCCTGCCCCGCGACCGCGCCCGCGGTGGCCGCCCGGCTCGGTATGGAAGGCGTTCCGGCCTTCGACGTGGCCGCCGTCTGCTCGGGCTTCCTCTACGCGCTGGCAACTTCCGCGGGACTCATCGCCGCCGGTACGGCGGACCACGTCCTGGTCATCGCGACGGAGGTGTACAGCGCCATCATCGACCCCGCGGACCGCGGCACGGCGGTGGTCTTCGGCGACGGTGCGGGAGCCGTAGTGCTCCGCAGGGGCGACCCGGACGAGTGGGGTGCGCTCGGCGCCTTCGTGCTCGGCAGCGACGGGGTGCACGAGGACCTGATCCAGGTACCGGCCGGCGGCTCCCGCCAACGGAAGTCCGGTCTGCCGCCCGGCCCGGGCGACGAGTTCTTCAGGATGCGGGGCAAGGAGGTCTTCCGGCACGCCGTGCAGCGCATGACCACCGCATGCCGGCAGGCCACCCTCGCGGCCGGATGGGAGCCGGACCGCGTCGACCGGTTGGCGGCACACCAGGCCAATGCCCGCATCCTGACGGCCGTCTCGGAGCGACTGGGTCTCGCCGGGGACCAGCCGCTCAGCAATATCGAGCAGGTGGGGAACATCGGTGCGGCCTCCCTCCCCGTCCTGCTCGCCCACTCCGCCGAGCGGGGAGAACTCAAGCCGGGCCACCACCTCCTGCTCACGGCCTTCGGGGGCGGCCTGACGTGGGGGGCGACCACGCTGGTCTGGCCCCAGCTCTGAGTGTCCGCGCAGTCGTCGACGTGCGGGCCGAGTGCGGATGCACGATCAACAACCGTCCCATGTGATCAGAATGGATGAAGCGATCATGTTCGAAATGCTCAAGGGTCTTCTCGTCGGCAAGTTGAAGGTCGCCGAGGAACTGGTCACCCCCGAAGCGACCATCGAGGACATCGAGTTGGACTCACTCGCCCTGGTGGAGCTGGCGCTCCTCATCGAGCAGGAACTCGGCGTCAGCGTCGACGAGGACGAGCTGGCCGGCGCCCGGACCGTCGACGACATCACCAAGCTCATGTCGGAACAGAGCAACTCCGTCTCATGACCGACGCGGCCATCACCGGGGTCGGTCTGGTGACCCCGGCGGGTATCGGAGCCGGGGCCAACTGGGCCAGGGTGCGCGAGGGCAGGTCCACCGCGGCGGTCGATCCCCACCTCGACGGCATCCCGCCACACCTCTCGTGCCGGGTCCCGGACTTCGACGGGGCCGCCCTGCTCGGGGCCCGTCGGGCGCTGCACCTGGACCGTGTTGCCCAGTTCGCCCTGGTGGCCGCCGGTGAGGCGATCACCGACGCGGGACTGACCCCGTCCTCCTGGGACGGCGCACGGGTCGGTGTGGTGCTCGGGACCGCCGACGGTGGGATCGGCACCGTCGAGGAACAGCACCTCACCCTCGTCCGGGACGGATTCAAGCGGCTCTCGCCGTACCTGCTGCCGATGCAGCTGCCGAACATGCTGGCCGGCCAGGTGGCCATGGAATTCGGCGCGACCGGACCGAACCTGGTCGTGAGCACCGCGTGCGCCTCCGGGACCACGGCGATCGGGGTCGCCCGCGACCTGCTCGCGCTGGACCGGTGCGACATCGTGCTGGCCGGCGGCAGCGAGGCCATGATCACGCCGTTGATGGTGGGCGGATTCGCACGCATGGGCGCGCTCTCGGAACGGACCGACGAGCCGGAGGCGGCATCACGTCCCTTCGACGTCGACCGGGACGGCTTCGTGATCGGAGAGGGAGCCGGTGTCCTGGTGCTCGAACGCCCGGAGCACGCGCGAGCACGCGGCGCACGGGTGAGGAGCCGTGTCGTGGGCTACGGGGCGAGTGCCGACGCCCACCACGCGACGGCACCGCATCCCGAGGGCAAGGGCGCCGAGGCGGCGCTCCGCGCGGCGCTGGCCGATGCGGGGGCGGGGGGCGCCGACGTCGATCACGTCAACGCGCACGGCACGTCCACCCGGCTCAACGACCGCATCGAGGCGGACGTACTCGGGAGGGTTCTCGTCGGCCACCCGTCGACAACGTCCACCAAGGGGGTGACCGGACACCTCCTGGGAGCGGCCGGCGCGATCGAAGCCGTCTACACCACGATGGCCATCGAGTCCGGGACGGTTCCGCCCACGGCCAACCTCACCACCCAGGACCCGCGCATCGACCTGTCGCTGGTGTCCGAGCCGACCCGGGCGAAGGTGGGTCTGGCGTTGAGCTGCTCCTTCGGCTTCGGCGGACAGAACGCGGTCCTCGCACTCGCCGCCCCATGACGGTTCCGTCGCGGAACCGCGCAAAAGCCCCAAGACCCTGTTGTCACCAGGCCCTGTTTTTGGCGCCCACCACAGAAAGTTCGGAATAAGGGGCGGTCAGCGCCGCCAGCGGGGGGGCGGCGGGGGGGTGT
>NZ_JBHYVB010000070.1:20192-30787 GCF_042750115.1 Streptomyces sp. NPDC059455 | reverse complement strand
GCGCGGCCCCCCCCGCCCCCGGCGCCGGGCGGGCCCGCCCGCCCCCCCCCACACCCCCCCCCCCGAGGGGGGCCCCGCCGCCCGTGTCACCCACCCCCGGCCCGCCCCCCCACCACCCGGGCCCTACTGCGCCGCGACGGCGTGCAGGACGGCGGTGTAGTCCTCGGCGAGAGCGGCGATGGTGTCCTCCGTGAAGAGGTCGGAGGGGTAGACGATGCTCCCGACCAGCCCGTCCGGCGTCGTGCCGACGGCCAGTTCGAGGTCGTAGCGCGCGGTCAGGCGGTTGAAGGGCTGGGCGACGGTGCGCAGGCCCAGGAACGCCGGCAATTCTCCGGCTCCTCCGTGCAGCGCGGCGACGTCCATGGTGGTGTTCTGGAACTCGAACATCACCTGGACGAGGGGGTCGCCGCCACGGTTCGGAAGACGGGCGACGACCTCGTCGATGGGTGCGTCCTGGTGCGCGAACGCCGCCAGCGTACGCTCGCGCACCTCGCCGAGGAGTTGCGCGAACGTGGCCTCGCGAGGAGCTGTCGACCGTATCGCGAGCGTGTTGACCATGCAGGTGATGAGTGCTTCCCGCTCGGGGGTGGTGCGCCCGGTGACGAGAGTGCCGACGGTGATGTCCGTCTGCCCCGTCCACTTCCTCAGGAGGGCGTGGTACCCGGTCAGGAGGGTCATGAACAGAGTCGCGCGGGAGGACCGGCCCACTTCGGTGAGGCGGGCGGTCAGCTCGGCGGACAGGGTGAAGCGGTGCCGGCCGGCGTGCGCGGTGCGGGTGGCAGGGCGCGGCCGGTCGGCCGGCAGGCGGAGAGCGGGGGCGTCGGACAACTGGTCCTGCCAGTAGGACAGGTGCGTGTCCAGCCGGCCCCGGGTCAGGTTCCGGCGCTCGTCCAGGCTCAGGTCCGTGTAGCCATACGTCAGGGCGGGCAGCGCCGACGAGAGCGCGACTCCTCTGACGGCCAGCGCGTACAGGACCTCCAGCTCCCGGAAGAGGACGGCGACCGACCAGTCGTCGAAGACCACGTGGTGACCGACGCACACGAGTATGTGGTCGTCGTCGGCCAGGCGCAGCAGCCCGGTGCGGAGGACTTCGCGACCGAGGTCGAACGGCCGCCGGGCGAGCTCGTCCGCGTACCCGACCGCCGCGTCGGCCGGGTCGCTCCCGCCGGAGAAGTCCCGTTGCTCGACGGGGTACTCCTCCGGTGCGCGCGCGGTCCAGCGCAGTGTGCCGCCGAGGCCGACGTCGAAGGTGCTGCGCAGCGACTCGTGCCGGGTGAGCAGGGTGTGCAGGGCGCGCAGCAGGGCGGGCGTGTCGAGCGGGCCGTGCAACCGCAGCGCCACCGGGACGTTGTACTCTCCGCTGCCCCCGGTCAGCTGCTCCGCCGCCCACAGCCGCCGCTGTGCCGCGGTGGCCGGCGGCCGTATCGCCGTGCCCCCCGGGCCGCTCTTCGCCGTCAGTGCCACGGTGCTCCTCGCTTCCTGATTACGGGTTGGTACCGTCGTCCATGGAGTCCGTGAGATCGCGGGCGACGGCCTCGATATGCGGTGGGTGCAGCATCGTGTAGTGATCGGCGTGGACTGGGCGGGCGGTGAACGCACCGTCGGTGCTGTCGCGCCAGCTTTCCGCACGGGCCGCGCCCTCCGCGTCGGCGGAGTGGAAGTAGAGCAGGGGCCCCGGGTACGGGGCCGGTTCGTACCCGGCGAGGGCGTGCGCGTTCGCCCGGAAGACGCGGTAGGCGCGTTCGAACTGGTCCGGCCCCAGGTCGGGGAGGGCCTTGGCGGCCCGCAGTTCGCCGAGCAGCCGGGCCGGCGCGGCAGCGCCGTCCGCCGTGCCGGCCCCCGGGCGCGCCGCGGCGCGTTCCAGCGGCAGCGGAGGGAGTCCGGCCGCCCGGCAGAGGTCCTCCGCGAAGTGCCGCATCAGGGATTCCTCGTCGAACTCCCCGGCCTCCGCGGTCGCGGGCCGCCCGGCTCCGCCCGGGTGGCCGGTGTCCAGGAGGGCGAGGAGATCGACCTCTTGACCGGCCGCACGCAGTTCCGCGGCCATCTCCCGTGCGACCAGGCCGCCGAAGGACCAGCCCAGGAGCCGGTACGGACCGTGCGGCTGGACGCGGAGCAGCTCGGTCAGATAGCGCTCGGTCATCGCCCCGACGGTCGGCAGCGGGTCGGCCCCGGGCTCAAAACCCCGGGCGGCGAACGCGTGGACGGGCTGGTCCTCGGGGAGGGCGGCCGTCAGCGCCCGGTAGCAGAACACGTTCCCACCGATGGGATGGACGAGGAACAGGGGGCGTCGGGTACCGCCGGCGCGCAGCGTGACCAGCGACGTGTCCCGCTGGGTGCCCTCCTCGGGCGAGCGCAGCAGCGCGGCCTGCGCCGCCACGGTGGGGGAGTCGAGCACGGCCGGGAGCGGCAGCCGGGTGCCGAACTCCGCGCGGATGAGGGAGACCAGGCGCAGCGCCGAGAGGGAGTGCCCGCCGAGTTCGAAGAAGTCGTCGTCGACGCCGATCGGTCCGGTGCCGAACAGGCCCTCCCAGACGGAGAGCAGCCGTACCTCCCAGGGGTCCCGGGGCGGGACACGGAGGGTTGGAGCCTCCGTCATGGGCGCCCCCAGCGCGGGCAGGGCCTTGCGGTCGACCTTGCCGCTGGAGGTCAGGGGCATGTGGTCGATGCGGCGCCACGCCGAGGGGACCATGTGCTTCGGCAGCTTCTGCCCGAGGAACGACTTGCAGGCCGTCAGGTCCGGCTCGCCGCCGGATGCCGGCACCACATAGGCGGTCAGACGGTCCGACTCCAGCAGCACCGCGCAGGCCCGTACCGACGGGTGACCGCCCAGCATCGCCTCTATCTCGCCCGGTTCCACCCGCATGCCGTTGATCTTCATCTGGTCGTCGGCCCGGCCGGCGAACTCCAGGACGCCGTCCGGGAGCCACCGTGCGAGGTCACCGGTGCGGTACAGCCGCAGACGGGTGCCGTCGGGACGGCTGAGGTATATGAAGCGCTCCGCGGTCAGCTCGGGCCGACGGTGGTAGCCGTCGGCGAGGCACACACCGCCGAGGTGGAGTTCACCGGTGACGCCGAGCGGCACCGGGTTCAGGTCCCGGTCGAGTACGTGGGTCTCGGCGTTGGCGATGGGGCGGCCGATGGGCACGACCTCCGGCCCGTCGGCGCGGCAGTGCCAGAAGGTCACGTCCACCGCGGCCTCCGTCGGGCCGTAGAGGTTGTGCAGATCGGCGTCCAGGAGTGCCATACAGCGCTGCTGCAGATCGTGGGCGAGCGCCTCACCACTGCAGAAGACCCTGGTCAGCCTGGCACAACGGGGGATCTCGCGGTCGTCCAGGGAATCCAGGAACGCCTGTAGCATGGACGGGACGAAGTGGACCGTGCTCACACCCTCGCGCTCGATCAGCCCGGCCAGGTACTCCGGGTCGCGGTGGCCGCCGGGCCGGGCCAGCACCACGGTGGCGCCCGAGATCAGTGGCCAGAAGAACTCCCACACCGAGACGTCGAAGGTGTACGGAGTCTTCTGCAGCACCCGTTCGCGCTCGGCGAGCCGGTACTCGTGCTGCATCCACAGGAGCCGGTTGCTGATCGCGCGGTGCGGGACCACCACTCCCTTCGGGCGGCCGGTGGAGCCGGAGGTGAAGATCATGTAGGCCGGGTCCCGCGGTCCCGCGGTGTCCGGGACGTCGTCCGCCGGGTACGCCGCCCACCGCGGATCACGGCCGTCGACGCACTCGACCACGGCTCCCGTGCCGTTCAGGCGGTCCCGGCCGGCCACGGTGCTCAACACCACGACCGGCTCCGCCTCCGCCAGCAGCTCGCGTACCCGGTCGGCCGGGTCCTCACGGGAGACCGGCACATACGCGGCTCCCGCCTTGAGCACGGCGAGCAGCCCGATCATCAGCTCCGGTGACCGGTCCAGGTCGAGAGCGACGAAACGGCCCGGTGCAGCACCCAGCTCGCGCAGCCGGTGGGCGAGTTGGTTGGCGCGCTCCGTCAACTCCCGGTACGTCAGTGACTCTCCCTCGCAGCGGACCGCCGGAATGTCCGGCGTGCGTCCGGCCCGCCGCTCGATGATCCGGTGCAGCACCTGGTCACCGGGGAAGTGCCGACCGGTGTCGTTCCACTTCCGCTGCCGCTCCAGTTCGCCGGCGGACAGCAGCGGGGTGTGCGCGTACGGCAGGCCGGGGTCCGCCGCCATGGCACGCAGCGCGTTGAGGTAGTAGTCGCCGAACAGGCCGATCTGTTCGGCGGCGAAACGGCCCGAGTCGTACCGCAGGGCCATCACCAGCGCGCCGGCGGCCCCGTCGAGGGAGAATTCGACACCGAAGGGGAAGCTGGAGTGCGCGGCCCACTCCTCGTCCAGCACCTGGAAGTCGTCGTACCCGCCGACCGAGTCGTAGACGTGGAAGTGCGTGTAGTTGAAGTACGTCTCCAGGACGGGGGCGTCCGCGCCGAGCGAGCCGAGTTCCGCCAGCGGGAACCGACGGTGCTCGTGGAGCCGCTGGTCCACCTCGGCGGTGTGACCGATGAGATCGAGCCAGCTCCCGCCGGGCAGCCGGCCGCGCATCGGGACGGTGTTCAGGAAGACGCCCAGAACCCTGTCGCCGTCCTGCTCCTCGGCCCTGCCGTTGTACACGACGCCGGTGAGCACGTCGTCGCTGCCACTGAGCACGGCCAGCACACGCAGGTGCGCGGCGAGCAGGACGGTCCGTACGGGTACCCCGAGCAGATCGGCCAGTTCCAGCACGTCGTCGGAGAGCGATGCTGGAAAAGGCACGTCCGCGCAGGCCATGGCCGCGTCCGCCGCCGCGGGCCGCTGCCATCGCGGCAGCGTCGTCCGTGGCGCTCCCGCGAGTTCGGCGGCCCAGAACGTCCGCTCGTCCGCACTGTCACGGGCCGCCCGTTCCAGCTCGACGAAGGTGCGGAAGCGCGACCTGGGAGGATCGGCGGGCCGCGGGTCGGCGGTGCCCGTCACCTCGTCGCGGTACCGGCTGAACAGCTCGGCCAGCAGCGACCGTTCGCTCCAGCCGTCCAGGATCGCGTGGTGCTCGACGACCAGCAGCTGGAACGTGTCCGCCGAGCGCCGCTGCACATGGAAGCGGATCAACGGCGCGGTCCGCCATGCGAACGGCCGCCGCCGCTCGGCACGGAAGCGTCTCTCGACCGCCGCCTGCCGCGCCTCCGGAGAGAGGTGGCCGAGGTCCTCGAAGGACAGCGGCAGGGGAACGTCCTCGTGGACGAGGTGCATCGGCTCGTCGAAGGTGTCCAGGTCGAAGGAGACGCGCAGGATCTCGTGCCGGGCCAGCACGCTCCGTACCGCACGGCGCCACGCCTCTTCCGAGTACGCGGCACGGAGGTGGTAGCTCGTGACGTTGTGGTAGAGCTGCTCCGTGCCGTCCGCGCCGCTGCCCGCCGTCAGTTCGCTGTGGTAGATCATGCCGGCCTGCAGGGCGGACAGCGGATAGGCGTCGGTCACGCCCTCGGGCACCTTGGCCCGGTCGTGTCGGCTCAGCGCGGTGAAGGGGGCGTCCGAGCGGGCCTGTGAGGTCGCGGAGACCGTGCGTACGACCGGAGCGAGTTCCCGTATCGTCTGCCGGCGCGCCAGCTCGGCGATGTCGAAGTCCAGTCCGTGTTCGCGGGCCGCGGCCAGGATCTGGATGCTCCGGATGGAGTCGCCGCCGGACGAGTAGTAGGGGGAGTCGATGCCGATCCGGTCGTGCCCGAGGACCTCCGTCCACAGCCGCACGAGGGTGCGTTCCACATGATCGCGTCCGGCGACGAGGTCCGTCGAGGGGGCGGCCCGGAGCCGCTTCGGATGGGGCAGCCGGGCACGGTCCACCTTGCTGTTGACGGTCAGCGGGAGCTCGTCCAGGACCACGAGGAAGGCCGGGATCATGTAGTCGGGCAGCCGGTCCGCCAGCTCGGCCCGCAGCGCGTTCTCGTCCAGTTCGCCGTCCGTGGTGAGGAGGTACCCGGTGAGGTGGTCGCCGCCCGGCGGGTCCGACCGCAGGACCACCACGGCGTCCGCCACGCCCGGGTACCGCGACAACGCGGCCTCGACCTCGCCCAGTTCGATACGGAAGCCACGCAGTTGCACCTGGTCGTCCAGCCGCCCGCAGTACTCCATGTCCCCGCCCGGCAACTGCCGCACCAGATCACCGGTGCGGTAGACGCGGGCGTGCGGACCACCCCCGAAGGGGTGCGGCAGGAACCGCTCGGCGGTCAGCTCCGGCCGGTCCAGATAGCCCCGTGCCAGCCCCGCACCGCCGACGTACAGCTCTCCCGCGACGCCCCGCGGCACCGGACGGCCGTGCGGGTCGAGCACGTAGAGCTGAAGGTCGGGGATGGGGACCCCGATGGCACTGGGCCGGCCGGCGGCCGTGTCCGCGAAGGTGACGGGCCGGTAGGTCACGTGGACCGTGGTCTCGGTGATGCCGTACATGTTCACCAGCCGCGGCCGCTCGTCCCCGTGCCTGAGCATCCAGGGGCGCAAGCCGGGCGGGTCGAGCGCCTCGCCGCCGAAGACGACGTAGCGCAGTGCCAGGGGGGTGTCCTCGCCGACGGGGTCCGCGGCCTCCGCCTTCATCAACTGGTGGAAAGCGGAGGGCGTCTGGTTGAGGACGGTCACACCGGTACGGCGCAGCAGCCGTAGCATCTTCTCGGGGGACCGGCTCACCTCGTACGGGACCACGACGAGCGTGCCGCCGTGGAGCAGCGCTCCCCAGATCTCCCAGACCGAGAAGTCGAACGCGTAGGAGTGGAACAGGCTCCACACGTCCCGTTCGGTGAAGCCGAACCAGGCCCGTGTGGAGCTGAAGAGCCGCGTGATGTTGCGGTGCGGGATCAGCGTCCCCTTCGGGTGGCCGGTGGACCCGGAGGTGTAGATGACGTACGCCAGGTTGTCCGCCGTCGCCGTGCGTTCGGGGGCGCGTCCGGCATCCGCGGCGTCGCTCGGGGCGTCCGCGCTCACGTCGACCACCCGGCCGCCGAACCCGTCGGCCGGCCCCGTGCCCTCGCCGGCCCGGACCAGGTGGGTGATCCCGGAGTCCTCGACGATGTACCGCAGGCGGGCGGGGGCGGAGGACGGATCGAGCGGGACGTACGCGCCGCCCGCTTTGAGGATGCCCAGGATCGCCACGACGAGGTCGGCCGAACGGTCCATCGAGAGGCCGACGAGTGTCTCGGGCCCCACACCGAGCGCACGCAACCGGTGCGCGAGTTGATTGCTGCGCCGGTCCAGCTCACGGTAGGTCAGGGTGGTCCCCTCATGGATCACGGCGGTGGCGTCCGGGCGCCGCCGCGCCTGCTCCGTGAAGAGGTCGTGGCAGCAGGCCTCGTCCTGGATGGGTGTTTCGGCCGGCGGCGGCGCCAGCCGGGCGTACTCCCGCTCGTCCAGGATGTCCAGGGCGACCACGGACCGGTCGGGGTCCTTCGCGATGCCGGTCAGCAGCCGGCGGTAGGAGTCGGCCAACTGCTGGAGGGTCAGTCCGTGGAGCAGACCGCCGGGGCAGCGGAGCACGGCGCGGGGTTCGTCGCCGTCCAGGACGACTTCGAGACCGAGGGCGTACGGACCGGTGAATGATCCGGAGTCCGGTGCCGCGCCCAGCTCCGTGACCGCCCCGCCCGGAACCGGCAGGGACGGCCGACGGGCGCCGGTCTCGGCGAACGCCACGGTGTACCCCGGAAGCGGTGCGGTCGCGTCGCCGGAGTCCGGCGGCGGCGCGAGGTTCTCCAACGGCAGGGTCCGGTACTCCCCGGCCTGTGCCGCCACCGCGGCCGTGCGCCGCAGGGCCTCCCGGAATGACGGCGCGTCGGCCAGCTCGCAGCGCAGTACGCGGATGGTCTCCAGGCGGCCCACCGTGTCCCGGAACCGGTCGTCCGCCCGGTCCGCGGCCACGACTCCCAGCCGGACGTCGGACGGGCCGCCGTACCGGTCGACCAGGACCGCGAAGACGGTCAGCAGGCCGGTGGACACGGAGGTGCCGGCCTCCTGGCACTGTGTGTCCAGCGCGCGCACGGCCTCGCCCGGCAGCGGAAAGGCGCACGGTTCGGCGTCCGGCGCGGAGCCCTCCGCGGCGTACGGCCGCACGAAGGGCAGCCGCAGGCCACCCGGCTCCCCGGCCGGCTGCTTCTGCCAGAAGTCCAGCTCCGCCCTGGCCTCCGCGGTGCCCAGCCGTTCCTCCTGCCAGGCGACGAAGTCCGCGTACTGGCGCGCCGGTCGTGATGCCGTGGCGCGCCCGCCGTCCACCAGGGAACCGTAGGCGTCGGCGAGTTCGGTGCCGATGATCTCCATGGAACGACGGTCGGCGACGGTGTGGTGCGCGACGAGCAGCAGCGTGGGAGGAGTGTCCGGCGCGCGTACCAGGACGGCCCGGAACGGGGGAGCGGCGTGCAGGTCGAACCGCCGGGCCGCCTCCCGTGTGAGCTGCCGCCGTGCCGCCGCCGCGTCCGCGACGTCGATGACCCGCCAGTCCGGTCGCGCGGACCCGTCGACCAGCAGACCGACCGTCCCGTCGTGCTCGGCGAACCGGGTGCGCAGCGCCTCGTGCCGGAGTACGACCGCCCGGATCGCCTCATGGACCAAGGTGTCGTCCGCCGACGTGGGCAGGGCGTAACAGCGCACCACGGCGCCGGCCGCGGGTGCCGACCTGTGCAGCCGGTGCAGATGCCGCTGGGTCAGGGGAGCGGGGAGAACTCGGGGTGCTTGCCGGGGCACCGCGGCTTCGGTGACGGCCACATGATCATCGGTCATTCGGCAAGCCTTCCCATGGCGCGCGCCTCCTGTGGGACATTCCTCGCGGCGCACACCGACGTGCGGAGGAATGAACGGAATTCACTTGGAACCGGTGCCGGGAATCCGGGCGGGGTGCCTTCCTCGGGGGAATCAGCTTGTCCGGGTCGCGGCGGCCGAGTCAACGAATCCGCACCACCTTGCCGTGGCACGAACGCCAATGAATGCCGCCCGACCCACTTTCGTGTCCGCTGGCCCCCACCAAAGTACGGTCCCCGTCGAGTGGTGGCTCGTGATTATTCTTGGTGCGCCGTGCCGTCGGCACCGAAATGCCCTACCGACCGGGAGTTGACATCAAATGCCGCAACAGGCCCCATGGCTCAGGGAATTCCATACCGGTCAGGGGTCAGCGGGAACGCTGGTCATGTTTCCGCACGCCGGAGGTTCGGCGAGTTCGTTCCGCGCGTATTCGGCGGCGCTGTCCCCGCGGTTCAGAGTCCTCTGCGTGCAGTACCCCGGACGGCAGGACCGTGTGCGGGACGCACTCGTCGACGACGTCCGGGACCTGGCCCGGGGGGTGGCGGCGGACCTGGCACGCCTCGACGCCCGGCCGCCGGCGTTCTTCGGCCACAGCATGGGGGCGGTGATCGCCTTCGAGGCCGCCCGTCTGCTCCAGGAGGCCACCGGACGCGGCCCGGCGCGGCTCTTCGCGTCCGGCCGGGCGGCGCCCGCCCGGCCCGCCCGGAGCACCGCCCCGCTGGTCCACCTGATGAGCGACGCCGATCTGACGGCCCACCTCCGTCAGTCGACCGCCACCGACCCGAGGGTGGCCGCGGACGCCGATCTGCTGAAATCCGTCCTGCCGCCGCTGCGCAGCGACTACCGGGCCGTCGAGACCTACCACTGCCCGCCCGGACGGCGGATCGCGTGCCCGGTCACCGTACTGGTGGGGGACCAGGATCCGCTCGTCCCGCTGGAGAGCGCCGCCGCCTGGGCCGAACACACCTCGGCCGACTGCGAACTCCTCACCTTCCCCGGCGGTGACCACTTCTATCTGCTGCCCTCGCACGACCGCGTCATCGAGGTGATCACCGATCGCCTGGGCCGGGCACCGGCGCCCGCCGCGGCGGCCGGGAACGGGAGGAGCACACGTCATGTCCAACCGTGACGGCGGACGTCCGGACCAGCGGGGGGTGCACGCGCTCAGCGACGCCTATGTCGCCGACTACGCCGCCCTCGATCCGATCATGGCGACGTACCTCGGTATCCCCGGGAACGAACAGGACCTGACCGACTACTCCCCGGACGGTCACCTGGCGCGGGCGGAGCTGAGCGCCCGGGCGGTACGGCACATCGAGGCGGCGCAGCCGGCCGATGCGACCGAGCGAGTCGCACAGGCCGTCTTCGCCGAACGGGGCGGCGTGACACGGGAGGTGCACGATGCCGGGCTGGACCTGGGCGCCCTCAACGTGACGTTCAGCCCGGTGCAGCACCTGCGGGAGGTCTTCGACCTGATGCCCACCGGCACCGAGGAGGACTGGTCGGCGGTAGCGGTCCGGCTGGGCAGGGTGCCGCAGGCACTGACCGGTCTGCGGGCCTCACTGGACCGCGCGGCCGACACCGGCACGGTGACCGCGGCACGGCAGGTCGTCCGCGTCGCCGAACAGTGCGAGACCTGGGCGGGACTCCGCGGAGCGCCGTCCTACTTCGAGTCGTTCACGGACCCCGCGCGGCAGAACGGCACGAGCGGCACGCTGCTCGCCGCCCTTGACTCCGGCGTTCGCGCCGCCGCCGGCGCGGTCGCCGGCTTCGCCGGGTGCCTGCGCGTCGTCAGGGGCCCCAGGGCGCCGGCTGTGGTCGCCGT
>NZ_JBHYVB010000070.1:0-20182 GCF_042750115.1 Streptomyces sp. NPDC059455 | reverse complement strand
AGCCCCCCCCCCTTCCCCCCCCCCGCCGCCCGCCCCCGCGCCCCCCCCCCCGGCTTCGCCGCGTTCCTGCGCGACGAACTGGCCCCCAGGGCGCCCGAGGAGGACGCCGTCGGCGCGGACGTCTACCGGATCGCCTCGCGGCAGTTCACCGGCGCACGGCTGGACCTCCAGGAGGCGTACGCATGGGGCTGGGAGGAGTTCCTGCGCGTCGAGGCGGAGTTGCGCCAGGTCGCCGACCGGGTCCGCCGTGGTGCCACACCGGCCGAGGCGGCCGCCGTGCTGGACGCCGACCCCCGCTACCAGGTGCGTGGGCGGCGACAACTGCTGGAGTGGATGCGGTCGCTGTCGGCGAAGGCACTGACGGCCCTGCGGGACCGCGAGTTCGGCATCCCCGATGAGCTGATGACGCTGGACTGCCGGATCGCACCGCCCGGCGGCGGCGTAGGCGCCTACTACAACGGGCCCACCCAGGACTTCAGCCGGCCCGGCACGATGTGGTGGTCGGTGCCCGCGGACCGGCAGGTGTTCCTGACCTGGCGGGAGGCCACCACCGTCTACCACGAGGGTGCACCCGGCCATCACCTCCAGATCGGCACGGCGGTGCGATGCTCGGACCGGCTCAACTCGTTCCAGCGACTGCTGTGCTGGGTGCCGGGCCACGGTGAGGGCTGGGCGCTGTACGCCGAGCGGCTCATGCGGGACCTGGGCCACCTCGACGACGGCGAACTACTGGGCATGCTCGGCGCGCAGCTGCTGCGGTCCGCACGGGTCGTCATCGACCTCGGCATCCACCTCGGACTCGACCTTCCGGCCGGCTGCGGATTCCACGAAGGGGAACGCTGGAGCCCCGCACTGGGCCTGGAACTCCTGCTGAGCCGGACGATCGTCGACCCCGGCCAGGCCCGTGACGAGATCGACCGGTACCTCGGCTGGCCCGGTCAGGCACCCGCCTACAAACTGGGCGAGCGGCTGTGGCTCAGGGCCAGGGACGAGGCGCGCCAGCGGCACGGCGATACCTTCGACCTGCGGACCTTCCACCGGCAGGCACTGGAGATGGGCTCCATGGGGCTGGACACCCTGCGCGAGCAGCTCGACGCGCTGCCGGCCGGTGCGGGGCCCACTGGATGACCTGACCTGACCTGACCTGACTTGACCTGGGCCGGTGCCGCGGTGCGACTCGGTGACACCGGCCCCGCCGTGTTGCTCAGCGCCGTGCTGCTCAGCCCGTCGTGGTGTCGAAAGCGACCTGCCGGATCAGCTCGTGCCAGTGCGTCCAGAGTCGGCGGACGTCGTCCACGGGCACATGGGCACGGTGAATGACGTCCACGTGTATCGCGCCGCCGACGGGGATGACGTCGAAGAAGAGATCGAACTTGGCCTCCTTCACCGGCGGCAGCACGATCTCGCCGCGTGCCCCGCCCAAGGCCACCTCGGGCACCGTGGGATTGAGGTCGAAGACCACGGAGGTCAGTTCGCGCCGCGTCGCCCAGGGATCCGTCACGGCGCCCTCGCGTTCCAGCGCCTCCAGCATGCCGTGTAGCGGGAGGTCCGCCCGGCCCATGTCCTTGAGCAGGGCCCGGCTCGTCCGCCGGTGGTGCGGGAGGAAGCCCGGCCCGGTCCTCCGGCTGCGCACCGGCACGTAGTTCACGAAGTGACCCACCCAGCCGAGTTCCCGCTCATCCCGCCGCTGGTCCACGGGGACCCCGACCACCAGATCGTCGCGGCCGGACAGCCTGTGCAGCGCTGCGGTGAAGGCACTGAACGCCACCATGAAGGGCGTGCTGCGGAGGGCCGGGCACCGTGAGGTCAACGCGTCCCACACCCCCTGCTCCATGCGGAACGTCTGCCGTGTCGGCGGGCCGGGGCGCATGGATGCGGCCGCTTCGGCGCCGGTCACCCACAGGGGGGCGGGGCGGGCGTCGAGGCGGCCGCGCCAGTACGCCACCAGCTCCTCGGACGCGCCTTCCCGCGTCGTGGTGGCACCGGGCTGCCTGGGCACGGCGTCCCGTACGGGATCCGCACCGTCCACGGCCTGTCCGTGGGCGGTGGCGAGGTCGGCGAGAACCGTGCTCACGGACGTGCCGTCGAACACCAGATGGTGGGCGGAGAGCACCAGGTCACTGCGGTCCGCACCGCGGCGCACCAGCAGGGTGCGGAACAGCGGGCCGGCCGCGAGATCGAACGGTGCGTCGGCGAACTCGCGTACCGCCGCGTCGGCCGAGGAGTCGTCCTCGGCCACCGTGCGGAGCATGTCCGGACCGGGGGAGCCGGCGACGACGAGATGCGTCCCGTCGGGTGTGAACACGGCGCGCAGCGCGGGGTGCCGCCGGCAGACGGCGCGCAATGCGCGGCGGAGCGGCTCGGTCTCGACAACACCCCGGAAGGCCAGCACCACGGTCTCGTTGTAGGCGACGTCCTCCGGACCCGACCTGCGGCACAGCTCCCACAGTTCGCGCTGGTGAGCGGAGACCGGCCAGCGGTCGGGCCCCGGTGACTGTCGGGGCCGCCCGAGCAGAGCCAGCTGCTGTCGCATGACGTCGAGTTGTGCACGGACGAGGGAGCCGACGGAACGGCCGGCCGGCACGACGGGCGCCGCCGCGCGCTGCCCATCGGCCGAAACGGAAGGCGCCACGGGGACGGAAGGCGCCACGGAGACGGAGGACGCCGACGACGAGGATTCCTGGACACGGGCGCGGTCGTGGCGGACCGTGGGAAGGAAGGTGCCCACTGCCCAGTGCGACTCCCGCTGCCAAGGGTAGGTGGGCGTGCCGGGCAGGAAGCGGCCCCCGGCGTAGACCGCCTGCCAGTTGATGTCGGCTCCCCGTACGTACAGGTCGGGAAGCACACCGCGCGGGCCCTTGAGGTCGGCGTCCTCCGGGCACGCCGCGTGCACGACCTGTGCCGTCGCGTCGGCCTGCTGGGCGCTGGCACGGATCGCGCCGCCGAGGGTCGGTCGCGGACCGATCTCCAGGAAGGCGGTGAAGCCCCAGCGGACCGCTTCCTGGACCGCTTCCCGGAAGCGGACCGGGCCCGCCAGGCCACGGGCCCAGTGCGTCGCGTCCAGCCGTGTGCCGTCGAGGAGCGATCCGGTGACGGAGGAGAACAGCGGGGTGCCTCCGGGGCCGGTGGCGGCGCCGGCCCCGGAACGTTCCAGTGCAGTGGCGGCGTCGGCCATGACGGGGCTGTGGAACGCGAAGCGGCCCGGGAGCGGACGGCAATGGTGACCGGCCCAGTGCAGTTCACGGGTGAGTTCTGTGACGGCCGCGGCGGGACCCGACACCACGACGCTGCGCGGGGCGTTCTCCACCGCGATCACCACCGTGCCGGAGTACTTGTCCAGGATCGGGGTCACGGCCTCCGCGGGTGCCGACACGGCGACCATCCGTCCGTCGTCGGCGTCCTGCATCGTGGTGCCCCGGGCCAGCACCAGCGCGGCCGCGGCATCGAAGTCGAGCAGTCCGGCGGCTTGCGCCGCCGCCGTTTCGCCGGCGCTGTGCCCGATGACCGCGGCGGGCGTCAGTCCGAACCGGCCCCACAGCAGGGCGAGCCCGCTCTGCACGGTGAACAGAAGTGCCTGGGCGACATCGGTCCGTGACAGTTCCCGCTCCGCCGCGGCGTCGTCCCGCGTCAGCAGCTCGAGGACCGAGATGTCCAGCGGCCCGTCGAACGCCCGGGCGCAGCGCTGTGCGTGCTCGGCGAAGGCCGGTTCGGCCAGCAGCGCCGTACCGGCCCCGGTCAGCTTCTGACCCTGCCCGGAGAAGACGAAGACGGTGTCCCGCCAGGGTGTCCCGGTGGCCCGGGACAGGGAGCGCGGAAGGGCACCGCCGGAGCTGAACGACTCCAGTTGCTCGCGCAGTTCGGCCGGGTCGGCACCGGTGAAGGCGGCACGGACCGGACGGTGTCTGCGGCCCGCCGCCGCGCTGTAGCACAGGCTGCCGATACGTCCCGGGCCGTCGGTCTCGGCGTCCACCGCCCGCAGATAGCGTGCGGCGAGCGCGCGCAGCGCTTCGTCGCCGACGGCCGAGAGCGGCAGCACGAGGGGACCGGGATGCCGCTCGGGCGGCCGGTGGGGAACCGGGGCGGCCTGCTGGACGACGATGTGCGCGTTGGTGCCGCCGAAGCCGAAGGAGCTGACGGATCCGACACGAGGGTGCCCGGGGGACCATGGCTCCGTCCGCTGGGCGACCACCAGCCGGGTGCCGTCCAGCGGCAGGCCCGGATTCAGGTCGCGGGTGTGCAGCGTCGCGGGCACCTGCCCTTCGCGCAGGCACAGCAGGAGCCGGATCAGCCCCGCCATGCCGGCCGCGGCCTCGGAGTGACCCAGGTTGGACTTGACCGAACTCACCACGCAGGGACCGGCGTCCGGGCTCCGCCGGCCGTACGTGGCGGCGAGAGCGCCGATCTCGATCGGGTCCCCCAGAGGAGTGCCCGAACCGTGTGCCTCGACGTGGCCGACCTGTTCGGGCCCGATCCCGGCGTCTGCCAGCGCCGCCCGGATCACCGCCTCCTGGGCCGGGCCGTTGGGCGCGGTCAGCCCGTTGCTCCTGCCGTCCTGGTTGACCGCCGAGCCGCGGATCACGCCGAGGACGTGGTCCCCGTCGGCCTCGGCCAGCGCGAGGGGCTTGAGCACCAGCACCCCGCAGCCGTCCGACCGTACGAATCCGTCGGCCCCGGCGCCGAACGAGCGGCACCGTCCGGTGGGCGACATCATGCCCGCCTTGGACGCTGAGACCCACTGGTCGGGTGCGAGTACGAGGTTCACGCCGGCCGCCAGGGCCAGTCGGCAGTCACCGGCACGCAGGCTCCGCACCGCGAGGTGCACGGCCACCAGGGAGGAGGAACAGGCGGTGTCCACGGCCAGGCTCGGCCCCGCCATGCCGAAGACGTAGGAGAGCCGGTTCGCGGCGATGGAACTGGCCTGCCCAGTGCTGAAGTGCCCGTCGACCGCGGGCAGGTCCCGCCCCAGGAGCCTGCCGTAGTCGCTGCCGCTGATCCCCACGAAGACACCGCCGCCCGACACCGCGGCACCGTGCCGCTCGGCTCCGGCCGTCTCCAGGGCCTCGTGCGCGGTCTCCAGCAGCAGCCGCTGCTGGGGGTCGATCTGGGCCGCTTCGCGGGGCGAGATACCGAAGGCCTCCGCGTCGAAGCGGTCGATGTCCTCGATGCATCCGGCCCACTTGGTACTGATCATTCCCGGCCGGGTTGGGTCCGCCGCGTACAGGTCGGCGGTCCGCCAGCGGGACTCCGGGATCTCGGTGATGGCGTCCGTCTCCGTCAGGGACAGCCGCCACAGGTCCTCGGGCGTGCGTACGCCACCCGGAAACCGACAGGCCATGCCGATGACGGCGATGTCGTGCTCCGCCGAGCCGTCAGCGCTCTTCGCTTCGCTCATCACTCAGGCGTGTCCTTCCGGCTGCCCGAGTACCGCGGTGAGCCGTACCACGGTGGGATGGTTGAGGATCCATTCCACCGGCACCGGGCGGCCCACCACGGGCTCGATCGCCGCGGCCAGTTGCTGGGCGCCGAGCGAGGACAGTCCGTACTCGGCGAAGGACTGGTCGTCGGCTATCCCGTCCGTGGGAACCCCGGTGATGCGGGACAGCAGCGTGCGCACCATGGGCTTGAGGAGGTTCGACGGCAGCGCCGCCGACGGGGTGTTGGCGGATGGGGCGACGGGGGCGGGGCGGTTCCCGCGTCCGTTGAGGACGGCCAGGGTGAGCCGGCTGAACTCGCCGTTCTCCAGCCGGCGTCGGCACTCCCGGCGCTGAATCTTGCCGCTGGTGGTCCTGGACAGGGCGCCCCTGCGCACGATCACCAGCTCGGAGACGGGCAGTTGGCAGTCGGACCACACGGCGTCCCTGACCCGCCGGGCGAAGTCGTCCGCGGTCGTCTCCTCCAATGCCGCTCCGGTGACCTCGACGACGACGGCGAGTTGTTCCTCCCCGTCGCGTTCGAGGGCGAAGGCCGCCGCCGAACCGCTGGTCAGGGAGGGGTGGCAGCTCTCGGCGACGTACTCGATGTCCTGGGGGTAGTAGTTGTGCCCCTGGAGAACGATCACGTCCTTGCGGCGACCGGTCACGAACAGCTCCCCGTCCCGCAGGAAGCCCAGGTCGCCGGTCCGCAGGTGGACGCCCCCCGATTCCTCCCCCGCGATACGGGCCCCGAACGTCTCCTGAGTGGCCTCCGGGAGCCGCCAGTACCCCTGGGCGACGCTCGCCCCCCGCACCCAGATCTCCCCGATCTCCTCCTCGCCGCGCGGCAGGCGATCGACCGGATCGACGATGCGGACGACGGTGCCCGGGAGGGCGGGGCCACAGCTGACGAGGGACGTGGTGTCCGTCGCCCGGTCCGCACCCACCACCCGGCTCTCCGCCAGGGCGGCGGTCGACACCCGTACGGTGCGGGGCAGGTCGGTGACGCGCTTGGCGCTCACCACCAGCGTGCCCTCCGCCAGACCATAGGCGGGGCTGTAGGCACGCGGATCGAACCCGGCGGCCTTGAAGGTCTCGGTGAACCGCCGCAAGGTGGCGTCGCGCACCGGTTCGGCGCCGTTGAGCGCGACCCGCCAGCTGGACAGGTCGAGCTGGTCCAGGTCGTGTGCGGCGCCGCGTACGCACAGGTCGTAGCCGAAGTCGGGGCCCCCGACGTGCGTACCACGGAAGTGGGAGACCGCCTCCAGCAGACGCCGGGGCCGCCGCACGAACGCGCCGGGCGACATCAGATAGGCGGGTACGCCCAGCCGGAGGGGAGCGACGACACTGAACACCAGCCCGAAATCATGGAAGAAGGGCAGCCACGACACGATCACGCTGTCGTCCTCGAAGCCGAGCGCGGTCTTCAACGCCGCGGCCTGCTCGGCGAAGTTGCGGTGCGAGACCATGACGCCCTTGGGATGGCCGGTCGAGCCCGAAGTGAACTGGAGCAGCGCCAGGTGGTCCGGGGTGATGTCGGGAGCGGTCCACGCTTCCTCCCGGCCGTCGGTGCCGTCGTCGGTCTCGATCCAGTTCAGCTCGTGCAACTCCGGTGCGTCCGGGAAGCGTTCGAGCAGCTCGCGGTGGGCGGCCCGGGTGGTGAGGACCGTGGTGGTGCCGGCGGACTCCGCGATCGGTGCCAGGCGGGCCAATTCGGCGCGGCGGCCGGGGAACTTCACCGGGGCCCCGGCGATACCGGCGTAGAGACATCCGGTGAAAGCACGGATGAATTCGAGGTCGTGCGGATAGGCAAGAATGGCGTGCCGGTCGGTCAGACCGGATTCCTGCAGCAGTGCGGCGCGGGCCCGTGCGGCCCGGTCCAGATCCGCGCGGGTCAGGCTCTCTTCGACCCTCGTGCCGTCACGCAGATAGGCGTAGACGATTTCGTCGGGAGTTTCTTCGGTGCCCTTGCGTAGAACGTCCACCAGGCTTCCGTGAGGGAGCACGGAATCGTTGACCGCAGTCATGGGGGGAATAGCCTCCTCGTTCCTTGCGTTGCAGGCCTTACGGGAAGGCGCGGGGATATCGGATATCCCCCTGCGGAAGACCGCTCACGGAAGCTTCCGTCATTTTGCGTAGATCTTCCGCTCGATTGTCGGAGGAAGTCAACAAGCAGCATTACTTATTGCGCCGGACCGGCCACCTTGGAGCCTCCGAGGATCAACTTTGGTGCCCGGGGGCCGCATCGAAAGTAGGCGGTGGAGAAAGCCCGGACGTGCGCCGGCTGTGCGGGACCGGCCCCGGCGGCTCCCGGCTGACGTGCGCAACTGCGGCGATCGCTGATCATGCGCGCGCTCCGGCACCGGTATCGTCTCAGGAACAGGACGCACAGGGTCGTGGGGCCGCAGCGCTCCGACCCGCCCGGCACATCGGGGACCCGAGCACCCAGCCCCAGCGCGTGACCCCGGCACGCGACTCCTGCGGCGGGCTGTGAGTTGGACCGTTATGGGTTCCTCGGGAGCGGCGAACGCCCGGGAGCATGCGCTGCGCACGCTCCAATGGCGCTGCTGGTCACTCCACGGTCGGTCCCGCGCCGGCACGCACGCCTCGTCGCCAGGAAGTTCACCTGTGCACACCACCGACCGGGCCGACCGCCGAAGCCGGAAGCACCGCGGCAGTTGGTCCCGCGCCTCGCACGGGAGAACCCGGGGTGGGGACGCTGGTTCGTGCTCTTCTTCATCGACCACAGCACCCGCCGGGTGCACATCGCCGGCGCCACACGCAACCCGACCGGCCCCTGGATCACCCAGCAAGCGCGGAACTACCTCATGGACCTCGGGGACCGTGCAGAGTCGATCAGGTTCCTTGTCCGGGACCGCGGCGCGTACTTCACCGATAGCTTCGACGCCGCCTTCCAAGCGGCCGGCATGCGCGTGGTACCCACGCTGCCCGCCGTGCCACGGATGAACGCCAACGCCGAACGCTGGAGTCATGCCGACGCGAGAGGCAACCGACCGCATCCTGATCACCGAAGAGCGCCACCTCCGCCTCGTCATCGGCGAGTACGCGGAGCACTACAACGGACACCGGCCGCACCGATCCCCCGGGCAACCGGCACCAGACCGACTCACCGACCCCGAGCCGCCCGCCGGAGCCGGTGGAGCGGGAAACGGCATGTGCACCGACTGGAGAAGACCCTTCGGAACGCGCGCACATTCGTGAAATACGCTGCCTGCCCGGACGGGGCAGGTACTGGTCGCCGTCGGCGGCACGTGTGCGAAGGCACATGCCTCGGCAACTCGCCGTCGCGGGGGGCATAGTGCCGTGCCGGCAGGCGCGGCCGGACAGTCCCGTTCGGCCACCGATGACGCGGACGCCGTGTTTCACCGTCCTATGTGGCGTGCGGCGGGAAGATCCGTGGTACCCGCGGCTACAGCGGCTGTTTCATACGGATCAGCAGCCCGCCTGCCCCCGGCCCGCACCGCTCATGCTCTGGTTCCGCGGTGCGTGGCCCTGGGGCAGGGGCGGCCTGGGGGCTAAGGCGGCGCCGGGCGCACCACGCTGGGTGGACAGCAGAGCTGGATAGAGGGGTACGAGCCCCAGCCGGCATGCCGTCAGTGCCACCTCGACCCGGTTGCGTACGTTCAGTTTGGTCAGAATGCTGGACGCGTAAGACTTGATGGTGTTCTCGGCGACCCCCAGCCGCCTGGCGATCTCCCGGTTCGATAACCCGTTGCCGATACCGCGGACCACCTCCAGTTCCCTCGAACTGAGGTCGGCCAGTTCGCCGGGCACCGTGGCCGGGTCATGGTTCGGCAGAAGGGTGAAGCGGGAGAACAGACGCCGGATCGCCGGCCCGGCGAGGAAGGGTTCTCCATCCGCGACCGACCGGATCGCGGTCGAGAAAACCCAGTCCGGGGAGTTCTTGAGCACATAGCCGTGGACACCGGCGCGCATGGCGCACAGCAGGGTGTCGTCGGTCAGCTCCTGCGCCATGAGCATGATTCTGGTGCGACGGGTCGTGCCGCCGGGCCGGAGGCCGCCGCGGGTGACGTCCAGCCAGCCGGCCGGCGGCAGCGAGGCGTCCACCAGTACCACGTCGGGCCCTTCCCCTTCCACCAGTTGGAGGGCTTCCGCGGAGTTCCCGGCCGTACCGACGACCTGGACTTCGGGACCGCGCTCCAGCAGCGATTTGATGCCGACTCTGGCGAATTCCTGGTGGTCGGCGATCACGACCCGGACGGGCCGGACCACCGTACTGACCGGGCGCGGAGCGTGGGCAAGTACCATGACGATCCCTTCTCGCCTGACGGGAGCGTTCTCGCTCCCGCATTCTGTGACCTCATGGAGGCCAGGCATCGATGCCGGACTCGGTGGTTCCGAGCCGGAGGGAGTGTTTCGAGCGGTGTTCCACATTGATTTGACGTTCGATTGACTGGCGGAGCGGCGGATCCGCCGCCCGGGAAGGCCGCGCACGGGCGGCGGCGAAAGCGTTCCTTCCCTGTCACGCTTGCCTGTGACCTGCGTGTTTCTTCTCAGGGTGGTCCGGTCCCGGGCGTGGTGGCCGCTGCGGCGAGGGCGGGTATACGGCGTTTGACGTCGCGCACCGGCGCGGCGTCCCCCACGGCTCCACGGCCCTGTTCCATAAGCCGGGACCACCTGGTGAGCGGAGTTCGGCCGTGGGCCATGGCGGAGGCCGGGTAGGCGATCAGGGCCTGCGCGCCGGCGGGGGAGAGCCGCGACCGGTCTCGGACACCCCCCACGGCTCGCCGCCGGTCGCGGCTCAGGAGGACACCGCGGAAGGCCCCGTCAACGGCTCAGTCCACGGAGATCCCCGCCTCCGGGTGAACCGTTTGCGCCGTGGGGCCGTTGTTGCTCACCAGAAGGCCACGTCGGACTCCAGCCGTCCCCACATCGCGTGGCCCCAGGGCCACCGAAGGCGGGACAGTGAGGGGTGTCCGATCCCCTGTCGCCTGTTCATCGACAGCAAGAAGGGGGGTTGGTGTGGACAAAGAATTCTTGACCGCGGAGCGGCAGGCGAAGTTGTCGGAGAGTTACCACCGGCTAGGGGAGGTTCTTGACGCCTGAGCGGCGGAAGCACGAGACTGAAGTGGCTTGCCGGGGTGAGCGGGCGAGCGAGATTGACCTCCGGCGCGTCGACGCGGAATTTGTGATCGCCTTTGAGGCGATGCTTAAAACGGGGCATCGTCATGTAGAAGCAATGGAAGCGCATGAAAACATGAGATCTCGGCTGCTGGAGAGCGTTCGCCAGCAATTGGAGCGTCGTGGCTCCTCGAAGAAGAATCCGTTGCCGGAGACGTGACTGTGGCTCATACCTCGGCCTGTTGTCGCGAGGTCTTCCGGTAGCCCCTGGCACCCTGTCGTCGCCATCACAGGGGAGTCCCGATTGCGGGCGTACCCGTGCAGCGTGTCGAGGATCGGGGAGGATGGCTCGGGCCGCTCCCCGATGGCCCCGACCCTGGCTTGCCGAGATCCGCCGGTTTCCCGGGTGCGAGCCGCGGCCCGGATGGTCGGCCGCGTTGCCGTACACGTACGCAGGCAACGAAATCCTCAAGTAGGTGAACCGTTCCTCGGTATCTGCCGTGGCGGTAGGTGACCCTGCCGATTTCACCCCGTCCGAGGAGGCAGCGTGACCCCTCCAACCGAGTGTCGGCGACCAGGTCTGAACGATCTCCCAAGGAGGTGGCCAAGGGTGGGCGGGGAGGCTGCTGATCCGGTGCGGGAGGCGTACGACCGCACAGCTGTGGTCTACGACCGGCTGACGCGGGCTGATGACTACGACGTGTGGGTCGGTCTCTACAGGCAGCTGATCGATCGTCATGGCGCGCCTGGCCGTGATCTGGTGGATTTGGGGTGTGGTACGGGCAAGGCCGCTTTGCGGCTGGCGTCCTCGGGATTCCGGGTGACGGGTATCGATCTCTCGCCGGAGATGGTCCGTATGGCGTCTGCCAAGCCGGGAGCCGAAGAGGTGCGGTTCCTCGTCGGGGATCTTCGTGACCTTCCCGAGGCGGGACCCTTCGATGTGGCGGTCGCTCTTGGCGAGCCGCTCAACTATCTCACCGACGAGGGGGAATTGCGGGCGTCCTTCCGGAGTGTGGCGGGTGTGCTGCGGCCGGGGGGAATCTGTTCGTCTTCGATGTCAACACGGCCGGCTTCTACCGCAGGCTCGCCCAGACGATGAGCGTCGAGGAAGAGCCGGCATCGGTCACTGTCCACCGGGGTATCGCGTCCCCCCGGCAGGCGGAGGCAGCGGATCTGAAGATCGACTACTTCGCCACGGCGGACGGCGTCACCTGGCAGCGCACCAGCACGCTGCACTCGTTCTCCTATTTTCCCCCCGCCCACGTCGAACAGCTGCTGCACAGCGGTGGCCTGACGCAGGTGGCCGCCTACGGGCTCCACCGCGGCGAGCTGATCTCGGGCAGCGACGAAGAGCGTGACCGCAAACGCCTGGTCGTTGCCCGCAAGGACCCCGCTGCCCCCGGCCTGTGAGGCGAGGCAGAGGTCCCACCGGAACATCGTTCACGGAACGGAGGTGACAGAGCATTGCGGGTGCCGATAATTCATCCACACAGGTCGGGAGTCTGATCACGGATCTTCGGCTCTCCTTGTCATTCGCCCAATTGCCTTCACCCGCACAGGGCCCGGGCGGCATCATGATCTGTCGTGCTGCTGCGCCTGGCCTACCTCACCGCGACCAATGCCCTGGCGTTCCTACGCCTCCTGCCGATGAGCGACAAAGCGATGGACATCGAGATCCTCGTACTCCAGCACCAACTGTTGGTCCTGCAACGCCAGGTCGGCAAGCCGACCTTCAACGACACTGACCGCGCCGTCCTCGCCGGCCTGCTCCACCACCTCCCCAAAGAGAAACTGCGGCACCTTCTGCTGCTGGCCCGCCCCGACACGGTCTTGCGTTGGCATCGTGACCTGCTCAGGCGACGCCATGCCGCGACCTGCGTGCCCAAGCGGCGCGGACGCCCACGCACCATCCGCTCGATCCGCGCCCTGGTCCTGCGCCTGGCCAGGGAGAACGCCTCATGGGGGTATCGCCGGATCCACGGCGAACTCGCAGCACTGGGCATCAAGGTCGCCGCCTCCACCGTCTGGGAGATCCTCCGCGAGCACGGCATCCCGCCAGCGCCCGATCGACAGAGCACCACCTGGGCCGACTTTCTCCGCAGTCAGGCCGAGGCTCTTCTCGCCTGCGATCTTTTCGAAGTCCGCACTCTGACGGGAGCGCGCCTGTACGTCTTCGCCGTCATCGAGCACGCCACCAGGCGCATCCGGATACTCGGCGCCACCGCACACCCCACCGCAGACTGGATCGTGCAGCTCGGACGTAACCTCCTCATGGACCTTGACGACGCGGGCACCAGGGCACAATTCCTGATCCGCGACCGAGACTCGCAGTTCACAGCCGCCTTTGACGCCCTGATGACCGACGCCGGTCTCAAGGTCGTCATCACCGGCATTCGGATACCCCGGATGAACTCGCTCATGGAGCGCTGGATACAGACCTGTCGCACCGAACTCCTGGACCGGACCTTGATCTGGAACCAGGCCCACCTCCTCCACGCACTGCGCGAGTACGAGGCCTTCTACAACGAACACCGCCCACACAGAGCCCTCGAGCAAGCCGCCCCATGCCGCCCGCTACCTGCACCCATCACTCAACAAGACGAGCTCGCCCACCTGGAAATCGATCGACGAGACCAACTCGGCGGAACCCTCCACGAATACCAGCGAGCGGCCTGAGCTGCGCGGATGACTATTCGGCACTCGCACTGTCCGACGCCTTCACCTCTTACTGCAACCACGAACACCGGCACTCGGGCATCGGATGGCACACGCCGGCCAGCGTCCACTTCGGCACCGCCGAGGAGGTCCGCGACCAGAGAGCCGTCACCCTCTCCGGGGCATACGCCCGCCACCCCGAACGCTTCGGCCGCCGCCCCACACCACCCGAGATACCCCGCAAGGCGTGGATCAACGACCCCGCCAAGCGCAGGGAAACCGAACCACAGACCTCATAGCTACACAAACGTCTCACTGGACTTGAAATCTTCCGGTGAGTCTGGAGTACCCAGGTGTCCTGAGGGACGTGTTCTCGGAAGTGTCACGCTACCGAGACGGAGTTGTACGCGTGTCTGATCGTCCGGGGCGACGCGCTGTTCGAGTTATGCGACGCCCTGTTATGCCCGAATGGGCCTGTGGGGACGCTCGTCGATCTGGCGCTCGCCCCGGAACACCGCCGCGGGCACGGGGCTCTCTACGGCGGCCTCAACCAGGGGCCGTTGCCGTAACGGTGCTGGCCACCGTGGGGGAGGCGCGGTCGCCTATGCGGAAGAACTCCCCGTCCTCGCCCTCCGGCACCGACAGGCGTTGGAGGTCCTTGTACCTGTCGTCGGTGCGCTTGAGCAGGAGTAACTCTGTTGGTCATCTCCTCGTCGCGTTCAGGGCGGGAACGGCGCGGACGGCAGGGCGAAGTTGGTGTCGAAGAGGTGGTCGGGGTCGTAGTGCGCCTTGAGCGTGACGAGCCGGTCCAGCACCGCACCGGGAAAGGCGTCCTGGAACTGCTGCCGTCCGGTGCGGGTTTCGAAGCTCGGGTAGAGGCCGTTCAGGTGAGGGTGGAGAAGATCCCACCGCTGGTCGAGGTCGGAGCCCTGGCCGGGCACGGTGGCGGCCATGAGGGAGAAGTTCTGGGTGCGGTGTGAGTAGGCCATAGCTGCGGACTGCGTGTCATTGACCGCTCCGCCGACCGAGCGCAGTTGCACCATGCCGGCTACCTCCAGCAGACCTGCGATGTTCTCGGCGGCGAGCGGTGTGATGTGGTCGAGCAGCCCGGAGCGAGATACGGTGAGCGGCTGTTGTGCGTACTGCAGCCCGCGGCTGGCGGGCAGCAACTGGTGGTAGGGGGTAGTGAAAGCCTGGTTGCGCAGTACCGGTCCGGCCGCCAGCAAGGGAGCGAGCGCCGCGCCAACCATGGCCGCGTCCGTGCCCGCGTACACCGTCATCGCCTGCGCGACAGCTTTCCCGCCGGGACCGAGGACGAGGGTCAAGAAGCTGGTAACTGCGCGGGGCGCCGCCTCAACCGCTGCGCCCCAACGTGTCAGGAAGGCGGCCGGGTCCGAGGCGTCGTACACGGTCACGGCGGCGGTCACCTCGCGCACCTGCGCGGGGTGGAATTCGAAGGCCGTAGCCACCCCGAAGTTGGCGCCCGCCCCGCGTACGGCCCAGAAGAGGTCCGGGTCGTGTGCGGTGTCGGTGCGCACCACGGATCCGTCGGCGAGGACAACTTCGGCGGCGCGTATATGGTCGATGGTCAGGCCGTGCAGGCGGGACATCAGGCCGATGCCTCCAGCGGTGGCCAGCCCGCCGACGCCGACGTCCCCGGTGTCCCCAGAGGAGATCGCCATGCCGTACGGCGCGAGAGCCGCGGCGACCTCGCCCCAGCGAGCCCCGGCCGCCACCCGTACCAGGCCGGACTCCAAGACCTCGACGGTGCCGAGCTGAGAGAGGTCGACGACGATCCCGCCGACATTCGTGGACCGCCCGCTGATGCCGTGCCCGCCGCTGCGTACCGTCAACGGCAGCTGGGCTGCTCGGGCATGGGCCAGAGCCGCCCCGATGTCGTGGGCGTCGCGGACGAGGAGAACAGCGCCAGGGGAACCGAGGCGGGTGTAGGTGTGCCGTACGGCGCCGTAGCGGGGCTCGCCCGGTCGTACGGCGATGGCGGCGAGGTCGTCAGGCAGGTCGAGGGATTGGAGCCGGGACGGGTTGTCGGTGGTGCGCATCGCTGTCTCCGCAGGGTGCGAGGGCTCTTGCCGGGGTCCGCTGTCCGCTATCGCAGCGGGGCCGTGCGTATTCCGTGGGCGCGTGTGGCCAGGTACTGGAGCGAGGCTTCGGAGTATGGGCCGCTGCCTGCGACGAGCTGACCCGCGTGCGCCCCGAGATCCTCGGCGCTGAACCACTCGGGGCTGTCCGCTCCGATCGCGGAACGCGGGCGGGTGCGGATGGGGCCGATGATCGGCTCGTAGACCCGTGGCCCCTTGCCGTCCAAGGACTCAACGATCGTGCGGGCTCACCAGCACGCGGCCGGGGCCCGCAAAAAGGGGCCCCGGCCAGCGAACCCGACGACCATGCCATCGGCCGCTCCCGCGGCGGGCTGACCACGAAGATCCACCTCGCGGCCGATGCCCGCTGCCGGCCTCTGGCGTTCATTCTCACCGCAGGCCAGGCGGGTGACGCACCCGCCTTCACCGACGTCATGGCCCGCCTGTGCGTTCCCCGTCGGCGAGGACGGCCTCGCACCAGGCCGGACCTGGTCCTGGCCGACAAGGCGTACTCCTCCCGCGCGATCCGCGAGCACCTGCGCAAGCGCGGCATCCGAGCTGTGATCCCTGTTCCCGCTGACCAGCGCGCGCACCGGCCACGTCGGGGCAGCTGGGGCGGCAGGCCACCGGCCTTTGACCGTGAGACCTACAAGCAGCGCAACGCCGTCGAGCGGTGCATCAACCGCCTCAAGCAGTGGCGTGGCATCGCCACCCGCTACGAGAAGACCGCCACCATCTACCTGGCCGGACTCCACATCGCGGGCATCTTCCTCTGGTCCGCCCGGTGATCCAAACGAAACTGCCTAGCCGACGACCCACGCTGGGGTCGAGAGTCCGGGCGTCGGCGCGGTGCCGAGCGTCGATCTAGCTAGTGACTCGGCATTGCTACGACGTCGCCAGCGGTTGACCCACTTTCGGCCCGGGAGAGATGCTCATCGCGGCAGCGACGTGGGCAACCGGGTGGGAACAGCATCGCTAGACCAGGCGTCCGCCGCCTTCGACCGCGCCGGAGTCGGCACGCCGTCGATCTCGATGGGCTCCACCGCACGTGCCCGCTCGTCGGCATGCTCCCGGGAGGGGTGAAATCGTTATGACCGTTGCATCAGCGACTTGGTGAAAGCGTAGGCTTGTACGCCCTTCGCCATCGTGGGCTGGTGCTCGCGCATAACCTGCTGCAGGAGCGGGCCCCGTGCCGAGGTGTGGTCGTACTCGAGTTCACCGGCCAGCGAGTACCACGTGGTCGGCACCGCGCCGGCCTGAACCATGCGCTGTATGGCGATGTCGTGGGTCTCCTTGGTGAGGGAGCCGGAGGCGTCGGCGATCACGTACACCTCATAGCCCAGACGCATCGCCCCAAGGACACTCTGCAGCACGCATCCCTCGGTCGACACTCCCGCGATCGCCAGCTTGCGGCGGCCGGTGGCCTCGACGGCGGCCGCGAAGCTCGCATCTGCGAAGGCGTTGGTCGCGCCGGGGCGCTCGATCACGGGAAAGTCGTCGCCGATAACCGCGAGGAGCTCGGGGTAGAGCGGGCCGGAAGGTTTGTCGCTTTCGCCGTTGGTGACCACGAGGCCCGTCTCGAAGAGCGTCGCGGTCTTGGCCAGCCCGACGACGTTGTTGATGTGTGTGCCGAGGTCGTGAGAGCGCAACAGGTTCGCGAAGCCGACCGCGTGGTCGATCAACACGATGGTGGTGTTCTCGGGCGTCAGCGGCTCAGGGACCGGCATGATGTGCCTCTTCTCGTTCGTCGTTGTGGATCGGTGTCTTCGGACGGATGTCAGCGGGTCGGTCGGCAGTGTGGCGCAATCAATTCCGGGAACGGCGTCGAGTACCTGGCCGCGTTGAACCTCCGGGATGCCCGGCATCAACACGATGGTTCTCCGGTCCGGCGTCCGCCTCGGAGGCGCTGACGCGATTCCCGTCCACGACCACCAGGTTCCGGGTCATGCCGGTGACTGGGCCCTACGCACGCCATCGGCTGCTGCAGGTCAGACATGGGCAGTACCGCTCCTCGACAGACCGACCACTCCTTGGTGACCAAGTGGTCAATAAAAACCATACACCCCGCTGAGTCAATTGACCATCCGTACACTTGGGCGGATGGGCGAGCGAATTGCCGACCGCACGCCGCAGCCCGAGCCTGCGCCGGACAGCGTCGCGGCATGGGCGCGATCGGATGGCGAGCCGGGCGGTGATCCTTGAGGCGGCGCCGGTGGGGCTCCAGGAGTACGGCCACAGCAAGACGGCGATCCCGGCCGTCGCCACGCGAGTCAGCGCCCCGGCTCGCGATTGTTCTGGGCAGCTTTGTCGTGCTGATCGCAGCAGCAGGCGCACTGCCCGCAGGTCGACTCGTTCCCGTCACGGGGATCTCCCGCAGCCGCTGACGGCGAGGCCGCACTCCGCCCGAGAGCACCCCAACTGGTCCGGGTGCGGACCAACGAAGACGCAGACGGTTGCTCCGAAGCAGGTTTCTGTCGAGACGGGGGTGCCGGGCGCGCGACCGCCGAGTTGCCCGGGCGGCCCCTGTCGACCATGAGTGGGCCGCAAGGGAGGCAAACCGGACGGGACGGCAAGGACCTGGTTCACAGGATCGAGGCTTTGGAGCGGGATCAGTTGCCGGCTTCGCCGGGGTGGGTGCTGTTCCTCAGCGTCGGGCAGTACCTTGAAGGTGGCGTCACCTCACTTGGGCAGCCGGTGTGTAGGCACCGCGCTTCCGTAGCTGACGGCGGCCGTGGCAAAGTCCAGATGCGCGGCCAGCCGAGTCCAGGCTGATGGCCACCGGAATTCCAGGTGGATGGCCGTCTGACCAGTGGTGTTCCTGATCACTTCCTTAAGCGGAGGAGACCCCTCCGACCGTTTGCTGGTGTTTGCGCGCATCAGCTACCGGCCGGAGAGGTCCCGTGACGAAGTCTGACACGGAGATTATGGAAATCCTTGAGGCGTACGACCTGACCGGGACGGTCTGGTCGGCGGCGACCTTGACGGGGCACGACCCGAAGACGGTCAAGCGGTATGTCGAGGCCCGCAATGGCGGGCGCAATCCCTATGAGCGAGAGCCGCGGCCGAAGATGATCGACGCGTTCCTGGAGAAGGTCGAGGAGTGGGTCGAGCAGTCGAAGGCGACGATCCGCGCCGATGTGGTCCACGAGAAACTCGTGAAGATGGGCTACCGGGGCAGCGCGCGCTCGACGAGACGGGCGGTGAACGCGGCGAAAAGCGCGTGGAAGGCGGGCAAGCGCCGGACGTACCGGCCGTGGATTCCCGAGCCGGGCCGGTGGCTGCAGTTCGACTGGGGTGAGGGTCCGCGCATCGCGGGGCGACGGACCTGGCTGTTCTGCGCATGGCTGTCCTGGTCGCGGTTCCGGGTCGTGATCCCGGTCTGGGACTGCACGTTGGGCACGCTGGTGGCCTGCCTGGACACCACGTTGCGACGGATCGGCGGGGCGCCGACGTATGTGCTGACCGACAACGCGAAGACGGTGACCGTCGAGCACATCGCCGGGATCCCGGTGCGGCATCCGCAGATGGTCGCCGCGGGCCGGCATTACGGCTGCCAGGTCGTCAGTTGCGTGCCCTACGACCCGGAATCGAAAGGCGGTGCGGAGGCCACGGTCCGGATCGCGAAGGCCGACCTGGTGCCCACCAGCGCGAACTTGCTGTCCGCCTACGACTCGTTCACCGAGCTCGCCGATGCCTGCCTGACCTGGTGCGATGCGGTGAACTCACGCCGTCACCGGGCGACTGGGCAGATACCCGCGAGCCGTCTGGACGTCGAACGCACCACGCTGCATGTCCTACCCGTCGAGCCGCTCGCGCTCGCACTGGGCGAGGAGAGGCTGGTCGGCTCGGACCGCACGATCAGCTTCAACGCGGTGCGCTACTCGACACCGGTGGGCTATACCGGTGCCAAGGTGTGGTGCCGGGTGGTCGGCGAAGAACTCTCCATCACCGCCCGCACCAACTCCGGGGACCTTCTCGAGATCTGGCGCCACCAGCTCTCCACCCCGGGTGTTCCGCAGATCATCGACGCGCACTACCCCGACCATCCCGATGGCCGCAGCATCCACCAGCCGAGGCTGCAACCCCGCTCGGAAGCGGAGATCGCGTTCGTGGGCATCGGCCCCGGAGCCGGGCGCTGGCTCAAGGAGGCCGGCCCCGCCGGCGCGGTCCGCATCCGCGCCAAGATGGCCCGCGCGGTCGAGCTGGCCACCGTCCTGGGCAACGACAAAGTCGACCAGGCCCTCGGCCTTGCGGCCACGGCCGGGCGCTTCGCCGACGGCGACCTGCTCTCGATCCTGGGACACATCGCCGACAGCAAGCCCGCCGGCAAGGTCTTCCGCGCGGACGAGGCCCACTCCGTCCAGAACGGAACCATCGGCTGGCAGGCCCTGGGCTGCTGACCCGACACGCCGCCCGCCACCGCATTCTGACCACACGCCACTTACGAGAACGGCACCTCCATGAGTTTTCCCAGCCCGCCCGCCCTCCCCGAAGAACTCGACAAGCTCATGCGCCGCATGCGCCTGCCCTATATGCGCAAAGCCGCCCCCGATGTCCTGGCCACCGCCCGCGCTCAACGCTGGGACCCCGCCGAGGTGTTGCGGCTGCTGATCGCCGAGGAGGTCACCGGCCGCGACGCGGCCACCCGCCGTCTGCGACGGCACTCGGCGAACTTCCCCACCGGCAAGACCCTGGGCTCCTGGCGGGCCGAGGACTCCACGATCCCCGAACCCACCCAGAACTCCCTGATCACGCTGGAGTGGATCGGCCGCGCCGAGAACTTGGTGATCGCCGGCCCGTCGGTTATGGGGCCTGAGCTTCTCTCTTCTCTGTCTGCAACGAGCGTCACCGTGAGCGTTCTGCGTCGTTGATGCATTGCTATCAACGGGAGTTCTTCAACGAGACGGAACGACA
>NZ_JBHYVB010000069.1:29594-50057 GCF_042750115.1 Streptomyces sp. NPDC059455 | reverse complement strand
GGGGGGGGGGGGGGGGGGGGTGTGGCTGTGGGGGTGTGGGGGGTTGGGGGCTCTCACGTGACCCCCCGGGGCTTCGCCGCCGCCCCCGCCCCCCCCCGCCGGGGGGGGGGGCGGCGGGGGGGCCGTTATGGGGATCACCCGCCCCCCGGGGGTACCCGCGGCCCCCCGGCCGGGGGATCCCGGGGGGGGACCCCCGCCCCCCGCCCGCAGTGGGGCGCTGCGCACGTCCGCGGTCTGACCCTGCACCACCAGGAACAGGCCCTCCCGGGCCAGCCGCTGGGCGGGGCTGCCGAGGCCGAAGGCCCGGCCGCCGCCCGCCACGATCGCCGCGGTGGTGGCGGCGCGCAGCACGTCGTAGGCCCGGGTCTTCACCGCGAGCCGGTCCGCCAGGCGCTCGCCCGGGGGAACCTCGTCCACCAGCGCGTACGCCTCCCGGCGCACCTCGCGCAGCCGCTCGCCCAGCACCTGCGCCGTCTCCTTCGCCTCCGCGTCCCCGGCGGCCTCCAACAGGTCCAGGGCGGCGCCGGCCACGCCGAACACGGCGGGGTTGGGGTTGGTGTTCTTCGGCCGGTCCGAGACCGCCCACTCCTCGTAGGGGCGGCTCCAGACCACCGCGTCCTCGGGCACCAGCAGGCCGTCCAGCTCCAGGCCGACCGTACGGGTGCCGGTCAGCGCGGCGAGTTCGAGCCGCGGTGTGGGCCGCAGACCGGGCTGCTCACGGGCGTCCGCGACGGCGAACAGCGCCTCGCCGTCGTCGGTGACCCCGGCGAGCAGCATCACATCGTTCAGGCCCCAGCCGGTGTACCACGGCACCCGGCCGTCGAAGCGCCTGCCGCCCGGGACCCGGGTGACCCGCACCGGTGTGCGGGGGAAGGCCCGCAGATGGGAGAAGGCGATACCGGACAGCAGCGTGCCGTCGCACAGCGGCCGCAGCAGCCGCTCGCGCGCCGGGGAGTCGGAGGCGGCGAGCATTCTGACCGGGCTGTGGTGCTGGGCCTGGACGAAGTAGGTGGAGCAGCACGCCCCGGCCAGGATTTCGGCGATCTCGCGGGCCACCGCGTCCGGCGCCCGCGCCCCGCCGTACGCCGCCGGGCCGCTCACCCCGAGCACCCCGGACCTCTTGACCTCGGCGATCGTGGCCGGGGAGACCCCCTCGCGGTCGGCGGCCTCGGCGCCGGGGGCCAGCACTTCACGGGCGAGGCGCCGGGCCGCCTCGATCAGCGTCGCAGCCGGGGCGGTCACGGCCGCTCCTGAGCGTCGGAGGACGCCAGACCGGCCAGCAGCAGGCGCATGCCGCGGCGGAAGTGGGAGTCCCAGTCGTCCTCCTCCAGGAGCGGGAAGTGCCCGGCGAGGGTGGGGTATTCGTCGATGTGGGCGCGGATGTGGGCGTCCACGGCCGAGCGGGTCGCCGCCTCGTCGGAGCGCTGCTGCCACACGGCTTCGGAGGAGGCGGAGCCGATCACATAGTGGGTGAGGGTGGCCGCGGCGGACGACAGGTGGACCCCTTCGAAGCCGCCGGTGGTGAGCGCGGTGTAGGCGAACTCCGAGCAGCGCAGGGCGTTGGGCCCCATGAGGGGGCGGGAGTTGGCCAGGGGCGCGGCCCATGGGTGGCGCAGCAGGACCGAGCGCAGGCCGGTCATGAACGCCTCGATGTCCTCCTGCCATGAGGCGCTGTGCCGCTCGGGGAGGTCGAGTTCGGCGAAGACCGCGTCGAGGGCGAGGTCCAGGACGTCGTCCTTGGTGGCCACGTGCCAGTAGAGGCTGGTCGCGTGGGCGCCGAGCCGCTCGGCGAGCCGGCGCATGCTCAGCTTCCGCTCACCGTCGCGGTCCAGCAGCTCGACGGCGGTGGCGATGATTCGCTCATGTGACAGCTGAGGCCGTGGGCGGGAGGTCTTGCCGACGCGGAACCACACCGCCCCCGGCGCGTTGTCCAGCACCTTCTTCCCCTGGTCCGCGCCCGTTCCCTGGTTCCCGTCCGGCTTCGCGCTCACGAGCCCGCAGCCTACCTCGTTGCGGTCACCGCTCCACCACTCCTACAGTGCTGGATGGAATCCAACACTGTAGGAGAACAAGGGAGGGTCATGAGCGACGAGGAAGGCCATCCGCGCCGGTGGGCGATCCTGGTGGCCCTGTGTGCCGCCCTGCTCGTGATCGTCATCGACAACACCGTCCTGCATGTCGCGGTGCCCGCCATCGGCGATGCCTTCGACGCCTCGACGGACCAGCTCCAAGCGGTGATCGACGCCTATGTCGTGGTCTTCGCCGGGCTCCTCATCACCGCGGGGGTGCTCTCCGACCGCTACGGCAGGCGGCGCACCCTCGTCGTGGGGCTGCTGGTCTTCGGGGTGGCGTCGGCGCTGGCGGCGGCGGCCCCGTCGGTGTGGTGGCTGATCGCGACGCGGGCGCTCATGGGGGTGGGAGCGGCGCTGGTGATGCCCGCGACGCTCGCGGTGCTCGTCGTGGTCTTCCCCGAGTGGGAGCGCCCGCGGGCCTTCGCGGTGTGGAGCGCGGTCGCCTCCGTCGGCATGGCGGCGGGGCCCCTGCTCGGTGGCGCCCTGGTGGACGCGTGGAGCTGGGCGGGGGTCTTCCTGATCAACGTCCCCGTGGTGGCGGTGGCCCTGTTCGGGGTCGTACGGCTGGTGCCCGAGACCCGGGCGCCCGAGGCCCGTGGACCGGATCCGTACGGCACCGTCCTGGTCACCGCGGGCATGACCGGCCTGGTGTGGGCCCTGATCGAAGCCCCGGCGTACGGGTACACCGCGCCCGCGGTGGTGACCGCGGCGGCGGTGGCGGTACTGGCGCTGGCCGGCTTCGGCGTACGGCAGCGCCGCTCCGCGACACCGATGGTCGATCTGCGGCTCTACCGCGACCGGCGGTTCTCCGGGGCGGGCTTCGCGGTGGCGGTGATGACGATCGCCACGGGCAGCACCCTCTTCGTGCTGAGCCAGTATCTGCAACTGGTGCTCGGCTACAGCGCGTTCCAGACCGGGCTCGCCGCGGTACCGCTCGCGGCGGGGGTCGTCGCGGGCTCGGTCGCCGGCGGCCGGGCCCCGGCCAGATTCGGGGCGCGGGCCTGCATCGTCGCCGGATTCACCGTCACCGCGGCCGGATTCGCGGTGCTGGCCTCGCTCTCCGAAAGCGGCGGCTCCGCGGCGGTGTCCATCGGACTGGCGCTGGCGGGCCTCGGATCCGGTATCGCGGGGCCCTCGGCGACCAGCACCGTCCTGGGGGCGGTGCCACCCGAGCGGGCCGGTATGGGCTCCGCGCTCAACGACACCCACCAGCAACTCGGCATCGCCCTGGGCGTGGCCGGGCTGGGCAGCCTGCTCGCCACCGTCTACCGGGGCAAGCTGCCGGACGGTCTGCCCGAGGACGCGATGTCCTCGCTCGGCGCCACCCTGTCGCACGCGCGGGACCGCGCGGACGGCGGGGCACTGGCCGAGGCGGCCCGCTCGGCCTTCACCGACGCCCAGTCCGTCACCATGAGCGTCGGCGTGGCGGCCGCCCTGATCGGCGCGGCCGTGGCACTGCTCGCCCTGCCGGGCCGCAGCACCCGGGCGGTGGCACCCGAGCCGGAGCCGGAGTCCGAGGAGGTGGGGCAGCCGGGATCACAGTGAGACACGGAGTCCTGCCGCCTCCGGAGCAGCTCCGGATCCCACTCCCATGCGTCGTCGACACCGGAGAAGCCCTGGTAGCGGAGGCGGAGAAAACCGTGCGAGGCCGGGCGGGGCGGCCGGGCGGGGCGGCCCTCCAGCGGCCTGCCAGCCGCCCTCCGGCGTTGCTCAGCGCACCCCAGGGTTCCTCAGCGACTCGTTGCGCGAGCGATGGAAAAGCCACGCCGCGGGGGCGAACCAGCAGATCACGAACCAGAGCAGGGCCGCGGCCGCCAGCCAGAACGCGGTGGCATCGGCCACGACGACACGCAGGATCAGCAGCAGCGCCGACGCCACGGTACACAGCAACAGCACCAGCCCGGCAACGGTGAACCGCGAGGCCCAGTCCACCGTTTCCGGCTTCAGCCGGCGTCCGGTGACGATCCGGTGCAAGGAGACGGGTGCGATCAACGCGCCGGTGGCCGCCGCCCCCAGAAGGACGGTCACGACGTAGATGGCCCGGTCCGCCTGGCCCAGGTCGTGGAACCGCGGGGTGAAGGCGACCGTGAGCAGGAACGCGAACAGGATCTGCACGCCCGTCTGCGTCACCCTCACCTCCTGGAGCAGCTCGGCCCACTTGCGGTCGGCCCGCTCCTCGCGGGTCTCCACCCGGCCGGACCGGGCCTCACGGCCGCCGTTCCCCGGTGCCTCATGGTCATCGTGCATCAGCGTGGCCTCCTTCGCGTCCACCCCCGTGTTCCCAGCCACTACGAAGCTGATCCGCGGACGGAAAAAACTCCGACGGCCCCCGAGGGGGTTGCCCCTCGGGGGCCGTGGCATGCCGCGACGGGAGCCGCCGGTTGCCTTCACGTCACCCCAGCACGGCGACCGCGAACGCGATGCAGAAGGTCACGAACAGCGCCACAAAGAGCCAAATGACGATCGTGGGCCCCTTCGACCAGCCCTTCGTGGGGTTGTACGTCTCGCGGGGGCCCGCTTCCGACAAGCCGTCCTCGGCCGGTGGGGTCTCGCCCGGGGGCACGCCCACGCTCGGCCGAAGCCGGGGAGATCCGGGAGTCGCAGGACTTCCGGGAGGCCCAGGACTTCCGGGAGGCCCAGGAGATCCGGGAGGCCCAGGAGATCCGGGAGGCCCAGGAGATCCGGGAGGCCCAGGAGTGCGGTCAGGGTGCGGGTTCTGCTGGTCCATGTCCGATGCGCTCCTTTCCGCCTGCGGCGCGTCGGCTCCCCCGGTCCGCCACCCCGTTCGAGGCGCCGTCCCCGGTGGACTCTTCCCACCATACGGCGGAAGAGTGGCCGGGCACGGCCGGGCACGGCCGGGCGTTCGCGGCACACCGTGAGCCTCACAGTTGCCTGGCGTTCGAGGCGGTGTCGGTGTGGGAACACCAGCTGTCCGCCGGCGCGGATGCTCGTCCGTGAGCTGCCGGAAGACCACGATCTCGTCGATGCGGTCGAGGAAACGGACCATCAGGTCCTCGCTGCCGAACAGCGCCTCGGCCGACGCCCGCAGGTTCGGATGACACCGGCCCACAGTCAGTCATCAATACGCAACACATCGTTACCGAGATTCTCGCGGTGCGACGTCCGCCTTCTTGCGCGAGCCTGGAGGCAGGGAGCGTGCCCGGCAGTCGCGCCGCACATCCGGGGTGACACCTGCACCTAGCGAGGAAGGCGGGCCGTGATGAGCGCTTCGGATACGCACGCCATGAGGCGGGGCCAGGGCGAGCTGGCCCCACCCTCGGCGATCAAGCTGAACATCAACGATCAGGTGCGGCAGCTCGAGGTGGATCCGCGGACCTCGCTGCTCGACGCGCTGCGTGAGCATCTGCGCCTGAGCGGGACCAAGAAGGGGTGCGATCACGGGCAGTGCGGCGCCTGTACGGTGCTGATCAACGGCCGACGCGTCCTCTCCTGCCTGACACTCGCCGTGATGCACGAGGACGACGAGATCATGACGATCGAGGGCCTGGGCGACCCCGACCATCTGCACCCCATGCAACGGGCCTTCGTCGAGTGCGACGGCTTCCAGTGTGGCTACTGCACCCCCGGCCAGATCTGTTCGGCCGTCGGCATGCTCGCCGAGGTGAAGGCGGGCTGGCCCAGCCATGTCACCACCGACGTGTCCTCGCCCCGGGTCGCGTTGACCGATGACGAGATCCGCGAGCGGATGAGCGGCAACATCTGCCGGTGCGCCGCCTACCCGAACATCGTCGCGGCCATCCGCCGCAGCGCGGAGGGAGGCCCCACATGAAGTCCTTCACCTATGAGCGGGCGACGGACACACGGGCCGCCGTCGCCGCGGCGGCCCAGCCGGGCGCGAAGTTCATCAGCGGCGGCACCAATCTGCTCGACCTGATGAAGCTCGACATCGAGTACCCCAGCCATCTGGTGGACATCAGCCGGCTTCCGCTGCGGGACATCGAGGAGCTGCCGGACGGTGGACTGCGCATCGGCGCCCAGGCGCGGAACTCCGATGTGGCGGCCGATCCCCGCGTGCGCACCCGCTATCCGGTGCTGTCGGAGGCACTGGTGTCGGGCGCCTCGGGCCAGCTGCGCAACAAGGCGTCCACCGGGGGAAATCTGGTGCAGCGCACACGCTGTCCCTACTTCTACGACACGGCCGCGGACTGCAACAAGCGCGACCCCGGATCGGGGTGCGCGGCGATCGGCGGGTTCAACCGGATCCACGCCATCCTCGGCGCCGGCGAGTCCTGCATCGCCACCCACCCCTCGGACATGGCCGTCGCGATGACCGCGCTCGACGCGGAGATCGAGCTGCTGCGGGCCGATGGGTCGGTACGGCGCGTCGCCATCACGGACTTCTACCGGCTGCCGGGCGATACGCCGCACATCGAGAACGTGCTGGGTGACGACGAGATGATCACGGGCGTTCTGCTGCCCCCGGCGCTGCCGGGCCGGCAGATCTACCGCAAGGTGCGGGACCGGGCGTCGTACGAGTTCGCGCTGGTCTCGGTGGCGGCCATCGTCTCGGCCGGCCAGGGAACGATCCGAGAGGCACGGGTGGCGTTCGGCGGTGTGGCGCACAAGCCGTGGCGGTCCGTCGAGGCGGAGGACGCGCTGACCGACCGTCCGGCCACGATGGACACCTATCGCGCCGCCGCCGAGGCGGCGCTGCGCGGCGCGGTCGGGCGGGGTGACAACGACTTCAAGATCGAGCTGGCCAAGCGCACGCTGTGCCGCACGCTGGCGCGAGCGGCCGGGGCGAGCTGAGGAGGCGAGATGATCGGGCAAGCTGTGAACCGCGTCGACGGCCCGCTGAAGGCCACCGGCCGGGCCGCCTACGCCTACGAGCACTGGGAGGCCGGTCAGCCGCTCTACGGCTTCATCGTCGGCGCGACGATCGGCAAGGGCCGCATCACCCGCATCGACACCGAGGACGCGGAAAGCGCGCCCGGTGTCCAGCTGGTGATGACCTACCTCAACGCCCCCGCGCAAGGCCCCCGCGACGAGTCCATTCCCTTCGAATACTGGCGCGCCCAGCCGATGTTGACCGGCCCGGACATCCACTTCCACGGGGAGCCGGTGGCACTGGTGGTCGCCGAGACCCTCGAGCAGGCCCGGGACGCGGCCGACCTGGTCGAGGTCGAATACCGCGCCGGGCGGGGCCGTTTCGACTTCGGCGAGTTCGAGGACGACACCTACATCCCGAAGACGGTCAACGCCGGTCTCCCCACCGACACCGCGGTGGGTGATTTCGACGCCGGGTTCGCCGGTGCGGAGGTCAAGGTCGACCAGCAGTACACGACGCCGTACGAGTTCTCGATGCCGATCGAACCGAACGCGTCCATGGTGGCACCGCGCGGCGAGGACCTGGTCGTCTACGTCAGCTGCCAGATCACCGACGCGGCACGGGACTCGGTCGCCGGCACGCTGATGATGGACCCGGCGCGGGTGCACATCGTCACCCCCTTCGTCGGCGGCGGATTCGGCTCCAAGCTGGGCATTCACTCCGAGACGATCCTGGCGGCGCTCGCCGCCCGCACGCTGGGCCGGCCGGTCAAGGTCACGCTGACCCGCCAGCAGGTCTTCCAGCTCGTGGGCATGCGCCCCACGTCGAGCCAGCGGGTCCGGCTGGGCGCGGGACATGATGGACGGCTGGCCGCGATCGCCCACGACGTCACCATGCACACCAACCCCGACGTCGAGTACGCCGAGCAGACCGCCGCCACCGTCCGCAGCCTCTACGCCGCGCCCCACCGGCTGACCAGCCACCGGCTGACGGCGCTCGACCTGCCGCGCGGAACGGACGTCCGAGCGCCGGGCGAGGCACCGGGCATGCTCTCGGTCGAGTCGGCGATGGACGAGCTGGCCGATGCGCTCGGGATGGACCCGGTCGAGTTGCGCATCCGCAACGAGCCCACCGTCGATCCCGAGCGGAACGTGCCCTACAGCGACCGGCACCTGGTGGAGTGTTTGCGCGAAGGCGCGCGCCGGTTCGGCTGGGAGAACCGCCCGGCCACGCCCGCGAGCGTGCGCGAGGGACGGTGGCTGATCGGCTACGGCATGTCGGCCGCCATCCGGGGACACTTCCAGGGGCCGACGACGGTGCGGGTGCGGTTGGAGCCGGACGGCACCGCCGTCGTCCAGACGGACATGACCGACATCGGGACGGGCACCTACACCATCCTTACCCAGGTCGGTGCCGAGGGACTCGGACTCCCGCTGGAACGGGTGCGGATCGACCTCGGGCGTTCGGATCATCCCTCCAGCTGGGGGTCGGGCGGCTCGTGGGGCGCCACCAATTCGTCCACCGCGTTGCACCGGGCGTGCGCGGCCCTGCGTACGAAGCTGCTGGACGCGGCGTGCGGCGACACACGCTCCCCGCTGCACGGCCAGGACCCGGCGGACGCCGTGTTCTCCGACGGCAACGTGGCCATCGGTGGCGCGTCCGAGGCGTTGCGCGAGATCGTCGCGCGCCACCATCCCGACGGTGTGGAGGCGGAGGGTCAGACCCGCTTCATGGGCGACGATCCGAACTACTCGGACTACTCGATCAACACCTACGGGGCCCATTTCGCCGAAGTGGGCGTCGACGCGGACACCGCCGAGATCCGTCTGCGGCGGATGCTCAGCGTGTTCTCGGTGGGCCGTGTGTTCAACCCGAAGACGGCCCGTTCGCAGCTGATCGGCGGCATGATCTGGGGTGTCGGCGCGGCCCTCGAGGAAGAGGCCGTCGTCGACCCGCGGTCCGGCGCCTTCGTCAACCGGGACTTCGCGGGGTATCTGGTGCCGGTCCACGGTGACATCCCCGCCGACATCGAGGCCGTCGTCCTCGAGGGGTACGACGACAAGGCCAATGACCTCGGCGCGAAGGGCATCGGTGAAGTGGGCATCTGCGGATCCGGTGCGGCGGTGGCCAACGCGGTGTTCAACGCCACCGGAGTGCGCGTACGGGACTTCCCCATCACGCTGGAGAAGCTGTTGCCCGGATTGCCGGCCATGGTCTGACCCGCTGGGCACAGCGCGCCGATCGCACAGTGGCGGGGCGTAGCGTCGTCCCATGACGATCACCGACGAGACCCTCATACGGCTGCGGAGCGCGGCGGCCGCGGACGATGCCCAAGCCGCGCTCCGGCTGGGGCGGTTGCTGTGCCTGACGGCAGCGGACCCGGCCGAGCCCGGGGACGGCGAGCCGACCTGGCCCGAAGAGCCCTGGCTGCGCGCCGCCGTGGCCGCACACCCCGATGATGTCGAGGCCCTGACCCTGCTGGCCGGGCGCCTTGCCCAGCAGATCTCCTACTGGGAGGCGTGTCTGGACATGAACCCCGACGTCATGGAGTGGTACGGGGAGGACGAGAGCACCGTCGAACGGCGGCACGTCGAGGCGGAGAAGCTGTACGCCCGGATACGCGCGGCCGGTCCCGCCCGCCACGCGGGGGCCGGGCTGGACGAGTTGGCCGTGCTCCTCGGGGTCGGTGACAAGCCCGCGGCCGAGTGCGCGTACAGCTTCTATGTCATGGAGGACGAGGCATGGAGCGGCTCCGTGCGTCACAGCGCGACCATCGTCGCGGCCGACGCCGCTGAGATCCGCTGGGCCTGCGACAAGTGGTTCACCCTGTCCGAGGGCGGCATCGGTGGTGAACCCACCCTGACCGCCTGTGTGGACGGCGCGGAGGTGGACTCGACCGACCTCGGCCCGCACCTCGCGGACGGCGGCGTGGACTGGGACGCCGTCGCCGTGCCCGAACTTTCCGGTCCCCGGCTGCCCGCGGGACTGCCGGTCCCGGGCCGCGGGCTTCATTACGGCTTCGCCGGGGGAGCCGAGTAGTACGTCGGTGAGCCGGGGGACCTGATGGACCAAGGACCCGCGGCGTTCTTCGCCGGCGTGGCGGCCCTCGTCGGCGCCCTACGGGGTGTCCGGCGGACCCCGCGGCGGCGCCGCATATCGTCTGGTGTCGGGTGGGGGGGGGGCGGGCAGCAGCCCGCCGCAGGCGCCAAGATCCGCCGGACACCCCCTAGGCGGATGCCCTGGGCGGTACGCAGAACCAGGCCAGACCCGCGGCGGTCAGATAGGCGAGGGCGCCGATGGCCATGCTGGTGCGCAGCCCCTCGCCGTAGTCGGCGGCCGTGGCGAGCAGGGTGCCACCGAGCGCCACACCGGTGGCGCTGCCGAGTTGACGGGTGGTGTTGAACAGCGCGGAGGCGGTCCCCGAGTACGCCGGGGGCGCGGCACCCATGACGGTGGAGGCGGAGCCGGTGAGGGCGAAGGAGGTGCCGAATCCCGCTGCCATCATCGGGACCACCAGCAGCGGGTAGGCGGGTTCGGCTCCCGCCGCGACCCAGCCCGCCAGCCCCAGGGCCGCCAGAAGCATGCCGGTGCACACCAGCGGACGGTCGCCGGTCGTGCGGGCCAACCGTCCGGAGAGGATGGACGCGAACATGGTCATCGCCACCGCCGGGAAGAGCGCGAGGCCGGTGACGAGGGCGCTGTAGCCGCGCTGGTGCTGGAAGTCGAGGCTGGCGGTGAACACCATGCCGTAGAAGCCGAAATTGAACAGCAGGCCGATGACGGCTCCGCCACCCAGCGCCCGCGAGCGCAGCAGGTTCGTCGGCAGGGCGGGGAAGCGGGCCAGCCGCTCGCGCACCACGAACGCCGTGGCGGCCAGTACGGACAGGCCCACCCCGGCGAGGACGGCCGGATCGGACCATCCGCGCCGGCCCGCTTCGTTGAGCGCGGCGGTCAGCAGGGCCACCGCCGCCACGACCGCGCACTGCGCCGGCCAGTCCAGAGGCCGGGTGGTGAGCCGGTCGGAGGGGGCCACGCGACGCAGCGTCAGCACCAGACAGGCGACGCCGACGGGCAGATTGATGAGGAACACCCACCGCCAGCCCACGGTGGAGACCAGCAGCCCGCCCAGCAGGGGCCCCGCCGACGCCGCGATCCCCGCGATCGAGCCCCATACCCCGAAGGCCCGCGAGCGGGCGGCCGGAGCCGGATAGGCCTGCTGGAGAAGGGCCAGCGAGCCGGGCACGATCAGCGCCGCGCCGAGGCCCTCCACCACCCGGGCGGCGACGAGGAAGGGAGCACTCGGCGCGAAGGCGCACGCCGCCGAGGACACGGTGAACACCACCACACCGGTGCAGAAGATGCGGCGGTTTCCCAGCCTGTCCCCCAGCGCACCGCCGCTCAGCAGGAACCCGGCGAAGACCAGCGTGTACCCGTCGGTGATCCACTGGATGCCGGTGAGCGAAGCCGACAGCTCCCGGCCGATCACGGGCACGGCCACGTTGATGACGGTGACGTCCAGGATGACCATGAAGTACCCGGCGCACACGGCCAGCAGCGGTACCAGGGACCCCATGCCGGACACGAAGGCCACGTCCCGACTCCATCCCGCTCACGAAGGCTCTACAACAAAAGGAACAATAGGGGATGAATGATCCACATGACGGGAATCAAGCACCCCCACCCCAAGAAACGCAAGTACGCCTTGACAATTTCACTTTGTCAAGGCGTACTTGCCTCATGCCTCTTCCTGATCTGGACGACCTCATCGCGGAAGTGGACAGGACCTGCGATGCCGCACACCGCCCCGGTGGACAAGAACAGCCCGACTGGCTCGCACTGCTGTCGACGGCGGCGAACCTTGCGGGCCAACTGCAGGCCCTGGCCGATGACTTGGTGGAGGACTATGTCGAGCACTGCCGAATGCACGGCTCCTCCTGGACGGACATCGGGGCGGCGCTCGGTGTGACCCGGCAGGCGGTGCAGCAGCGCTTCCACGCCCCGCACAAGCGCTACGGCCCCGAGACCATGTCCGAGGACCTCCGCCAGGCCATGACGCACATCAAGCGGGCGGCGGTGCAGCATCGCAACAACTACATCGGCACCGAACACCTGCTCTGGGGACTGACCGCGGAGGAGAACAACGCCACACGGCTCCTGCGTACCGCCGGTGTATCACCCGAAGACCTGCACAAGGCCGTCGGGAGCCGGCTGAGCATGGGAGCGTCACAGGCAGCGGAGCGCATCGCCTGGACCCCCTACTCCCGCAAGGCCATCGCGATCGCGGAGGAGCGGGCCGAGACGGCGGGTTCAGCACACATCGACTGCGACCACCTGCTCCTGGGGCTCGCTCAGATCGCCCGCGGAGTGGCCGCCACGGTGCTCGACGACGCCGGACTGGATCTGGCGAACTTCGCCGACGCCGCTTCGCGGCTCTCGGACACGGCAGGCTGAGCCACGGCCGTCCACGCGCCTCACACCGGGGATACTGGGCACGTGGCCCACACACACGAGGATCCGCGGTCCCTCCCCACCGAATCGCGGCCCTATCTGGAAGAACTCGTCCGGCGCACCCGCACGGTGTGCGGGCCCCATCTGGTGAGTGTCCTCGCGGTCGGTTCCCTCGCGCTCGGGGACTACCGGCATGGGCGCAGCGACATCGATGTGACGGTCGTCGTGGAGCCGTCACTGCCCGGATCGGCCCTGCACGACCTGGCCGGGGCCCTCGCCCACCCTCATCTGCCCTGCCCGGCGGCGGGGCTGGAACTGGTGGTCTACGGAACGGATTTCGTCGGCCGCCCCTCCGGTGCTGCCGGTTACCTTCTGGACCTCAACACCGGTCCGCTGCTGCCGGACCGGGCCGACGTCGACGCGGCGCGGTCCCCGGCGTTCTGGTACGTCATCGACCGCTCCGTCGCCCATCAGACCGGGCTGACGCTGTTCGGCCGCCCGGCCCGGGAGGTGATCGCCGCACCGGACCGCCCGGAGCTGCTCGCCGCGATCCGGGCCTCCGTCCGTGAACACAGCGACGGCGAAGGTCACCTCGCGGACAACCGTGTGCTCAACGGCTGCCGCTCGGTGGTGTTCTGCCGTACGGGCCGCTGGATGGCCAAGCGCACGGCGGCGCGGGAAGTCGCCCTGGCCGAGGAGGAGTTCCGGCCGCTCATCGAGGCCGCGGTGCACAGCTTCGAGCGCCCCCGCTCCTCCGCGCTCCCGCTGCCCGCCGCCGAGGTACGGGCCTTCCTGGCCCGGGTACGCGAACGGGTCGATCAGACTGCCCGGGCGGCCGGGGCCTGAGCGGGATCCGCGGCCTTCGGTCACGGCAGAGGCGCCACCGCAGGGGCGCCACGGCAGAGGCCGGCCGTTGGCTCGAGCCTCGCGCTCAGGGTCGCAGCAGGATGCGGATCGGGTTGCCCTCCCGCTCACGCAACCGCCGGATGCCCTCGTTCACTTCCTCCAGGGGCAGGATCGCGCTGACCGACCCGGAGATGTCCAGACGGCCCCGGGCGGTGAGCTCGACCAGGTCCTCCAGATGCTCCATGCGATACCCGGTGTGTCCGATCACCGTGTGGCGGTTGCGCACGAAGTGGAGCTCCGGGCCCACGGCCAGAGGGTCGGGTGAGATGCCGACGAGCACCAGGCGGCCCCGGTGGCCGAGGGCGCGTTCCGCCTGGGTGAAGGAGGGCGTACGGCCGACGCAGTCGAAGGCGACGTCCAGGCCCTTGCCGCCCGTGATCTCCTTCAGCCTGGCCTTGGTGTCACCGTCCGTGGGGTCGAGCGCGAAGTCGGCGCCCAGGCCGAGGGCGCGCTCGCGGGCGGCGGGAAGGGGGTCGAGGGCGACGATCGGGGAGGCTCCGCAGATGCGGGTGAGCTGCACGAGGTGGGTGCCCAGACCTCCCAGCCCCCAGATGCCCACGGATTCGGCGGACCGCAGTTGGGCGGTGTCGATGGCGCCGTACGGAGTGGAAACGGCGTCGGCGAGCACGGCGGCGTGTTCCAGGGGCACGGAGTCGGGCACGGCGATGAGCGTGGTGGCGTCGGTCAGCACATACTCGGCCCAGGCCCCGTCGTAGTGGAATGCCATCACCTGGAGGTTCTCACAGGTGTTCGTGCCACCGCCGAACCGGCAGGCGGGACACGTACCGCACGCCTTCCCCGCGCCCAGCACCACCCGGTCCCCCGCCTTCCAGTGCCCGGCGCCGTCGCCGACCGCCGCCACCACACCCGACGCCTCGTGCCCGGGGGTGACCACCGGCAGCCGGGGCGGGATATGGCCGTCGAGCTGGCTCAGGTCCGACTGACAGATGCCACACGCGGCCACCTTGACCACGACCTCGCCAACTCCCGGCCGGGGCACGGGCACATCCTCGACCTTCAACGTGCCCGCTGCCGTGTCGAACCGCGCGGCGCGCATCGTGGCCGGGAGGTCGTCCGACACCGCGCCTGCCGTTGAGTCCGTGCCGGTGCGTATCGGTCGTGCGTCCAAGGTCATCCGTGGTTCCTTTCACGTGCTCGGCCGGTTTGCGGCGCGCCGATCACCGCGCCGATCACCGCGCCGGTCCGGGGCGGCGAGTGATCATGATGCCGCACGCAGTCTGCCGTATGGGCACACCCCGTGCGCCACTGCCCGGTCAGCGATGCGCGTCGCGCAGCAGTGTGTCGATGACGCGGTCGACGAAGGTGGCGAGCTCCTGCGCGTCCTGCCGCCCGAAGCTGGAGGTCCACAAGGCGAAACGGCCGAAGAGGGCCGACCACAGGAGCATCGCGGTCTGTTCGGCGCCGTCCGGCCAGTGCAGCCCTTCCGCTTCGCAGATGTGGATGGCATCGACCCACTGCCGCCACAGCAGACGGGCCGGGTGGCTCCGGCCGGGTGCGCCGAAGCTGGACGAGTTGTGACCGAACATCAGGCGGATGACGCCGCGCTCGGTGCGGGCGAAGGTGCAGAAGGCGTTCGCCTGGGCACGGAGGCGTTCGCCGGCGTCGGCTCCGTGGGCAGCCGCCCGGGTGTCGGCGTCGCGCATGGCCACGACGACACGTTGGTAGCCGTCCTCGGCGACGGCACGGGCGAGCTGGTCCTTGTCGGCGAAGTGCAGATACATGCTCTGGGCGGCGATGCCGACTTCGCGTGCCACCTCCCGGAGGGACACCGGCAGGGGGTTTCCGGTGAGCTTCTGGTCGAGGAGCCGCGCCACGGCGGCCAGAATCTCCGCGCGGAGCCGGTCCCCCTGGCCACGGGGATTGCGCCTACGCGTGGTGTCGGCGGCGGTGTCCTCGTTCATGCGTCACATTCTGCGGTACGTCGATGTTCGGGCCCGGAGGGCCGGTGATCCAGCCCGCTTCCGTACGCCACTCACCAGGTGACCGGAAGGGACGTGAGGCCATAGACGATGGAGTTCTTCTTGAAGGGCAGCTCGTCCTCGGCGATGGCGAGCCGCAGCCCGGGGATGCGTTCGAAGAGCCGTGGCCAGGCGACCTGCATCTCCACCCGCGCCAGGTTCTGCCCCAGGCACTGGTGGGAGCCGAAACCGAACGCCACATGGCGGCGGGCGTTGCGCCCGATGTCGAGCGTGTCCGCGGGGCTCTCACCCTCATTGGCGTCGAAGGCACGCGGATCCCGGTTCCCCGCGATCAGCGAGACGATGACTCCCTCCCCCTCGCGGACAAGCTGCCCGCCCACCTCGACGTCCTCGAGGGCCACCCGCCGCGGATCGGTGGAGACGATGCTCCAGTAGCGCAACATCTCCTCCGCGGCGCTCGGCGCCAACTCGGGGCGGTCCCGCAGCCGGTCCCGCTGATCGGGGTTGACCAGGAGCGCCACCGTGCCCAGGCTCAGCATGTTGGCGGTGGTCTCGTGCCCGGCACCGACCAGAATCCCGACCAGGACCGGCAACATCTCGGGCGCGAACCCGTCCGGCCCGGTGTGATGCGCCAGCAACCGGCTGATCATGTCGTCCGAGGGCTCACGGCGCTTCCGCTCCACAAGGGCCTCGTAGTACGCGAACGCCTCCCGCTGCGTACGAGCACGCTCCTCGTGGCTGACATCCAGGTCGGTCCCGGCATTGGCGTGCCGCTCGAAGAGGGCGTGGTCCTCGTAAGGGACACCGAGGATGAGGCAGATGGCCCGCGAGGGCAGGGGCAGCGCGAAGTCCTGGACGAAGTCGACCGGACCGCCCTTGGCGAGCATGCCATCGATCAACTCATCCGTGATCCGCAGCAACTTCTCGCGCATCGCCTGAGTGCGCCTGACACTGAACTCCTTGGTGAGCATCTGCCGGAGCCGGGCGTGCTCGGGGTCGTCCAGCCGCAGAAACAGACCGCCCTCGTGTTCGGGCTGGTTGGAGTGGACCAGCGGGAAGTCCGGGTTGCGTACGTCGGCGCTGAAACACGGGCTGGAGAGAACGGCCCGGATGTCCGCGTGCCGCGTGGCCAGCCAATGCGTGGAGCCGTCCCAGATGGTGACCTTGTGCAGCCCGCCGGCTTCCCGGAACGCGGTGTGCTGCGGAGGCGCGCTGAACGGACAGCTGCGCGGAGCGGGAAAGAACGGTGCTTCCTCGGCGGAAGCGGTCCCGGATGCGGTGGTCGTCATCTCACCTTCCTCGACTGAGGAGTTGAGGCCCCGGCGGCACCTCACCGCCACTCCCCCGTCCCGGGCCTGCCACTGCCTCTTGGGTGTCCTTATGCCTGTCACCTTACGGACGTCACCTTACTGACACAAGAGGCTGCGCCACGCGGCCCGCAGGGTGTATTCATCGTGTTCGCACGGCCGTTGAGGGTCGTGAGCGACCGACGCGAGCGGCACGGATCGCAAGGACAAGGCGGAGGATGAGGGTCGCGGCACCGGCGACCGCCGCGGCACATAGGGAGATGAAGATGTCGGGCACCCAGTTGATGAGCTGTTCCGGGCTCATCCGGTCCACGGCCCAGGCCAGGACAGTGCACGGCAGCCCGCCCGCCACGCACCACACGGCGGTCAGGATGGTGCGGCGCGGCCAGGAGCCGGGCGCGGCAGGGCGGCGTAGAAGCAGGGCGGACCGGACAGCCGCCAGGATCAGGGCCACCGCGCACGCGGTGGCGCCGAAAACGGTCCAGTAGTACGGGGACGCGAATGTGCTGCTCGTGGGCGCCCGGCCGCCCGCGAGGATCCGAGCGGCACCGAAGCCGACCTCCATGACCACCTCGTCATGGAGGAGCCCGTAAAGGTTCTGCTGAAGGACGATGGCGATGTCGCGCTTCGGCAAGAGGAACAGCATGGCCGAGTAGCCTGGAGTGGCGCCCGTGTGCCAGATGGCGTCGTCGAGTGGTGCGTCCAGCCCGCCGACCCGCCAGCCCAATCCGTAGCCCGTCGCGGTGCCGCTGGGCCGGAGCCTGCCCTCCTCACGCATCAGCCTTACGGATTCGGGGGTGAGGACGGTGTCACCGTCGGCGGTCTTCCCGCCGCGGAGCTGCAATGCGGCGAAGGCGGCCAGGTCGTGCAGGTCCCCGCCCAGGTAGCCGTAGCCCGCGCCGTGGTCGTCCACGCCGTCAGCGATCGCGGTCGGAACACCCCACAGGAGCTGGTGTCCCGGAGGAAGGTTCTGGCTGCGAGCCGACGCCCGGTCAACGATGGCCTCGTCCATGCCCGCCGGGTCGAGTACGGCCTGTCTGAGGTGGTCTGCGAAGGAGCGCCCTGTCACGGCCTCGACCACAGCGGTCAAAACGAGGTAATTGGCGCTGCTGTAGGCGTACTTGGCGCCGGGCGGGCCGATCGGTCGCACGCTGTCGAGGGCGCGTATGCGCTGCGCCGGGCGGGGGCAGTCTGCGTCTAAGCAGTCGGTGACTTTGAGGGTGGCCGACTCGGGTATGCCGGAGGTCTGGTTGAGGAAGTGGCGGACCGTGACCCTGGCGGCGTGCGCGGCGCCCCCGAACCGGAAGCCCGGGAGGCGGTCGACGACCCGGTCGTCGAGGCGGAGCCGTCCGTTCTGCACGAGGACCATCGCACTGGTGGCGGCGATCGGCTTGGCGACCGAGCCCCACAGGAAAGGCGTTTCGGCCGTGACGCGCCGTCCGCGCCCGTCGGTTCCCCAGGATCGCTGATGGACCGGCCCGTCGGGGCCGACCACGGCGTATGAGATCCCTGGCATGTGGGTGGCTTTCATCCGGTCACGGATGTAGTCGTCGATGGCGGCGTAACGGCCGGGCCGGCTCGAGGCTGTGCGGACGGAAGCCTCGGCGGCAGGGGCAGCGGGCATGGACAGCAGCAGCCCGAGCACCAGGACCACAGTACTCGCGGCTGCGCCGCGTAAGCGGAGGCGCATGGGGTTCCTCACCGTTCCCTCCAGAGACGGGACGAATAACCGTATGGCCATATGGTTATTACCGTACGGTGATACGGTTATCAAGTGCCGAGGACCGCCGATCATGACGAACGCCGACGCCAGATCGCCCGTAGCGTCTGTGGGCTCATCTCGGAACAGGGGCTCGACGCCGTCACCATTGCCCGTACCGCCGCCGCGGCCGGGATGTCAGTCGGGCTGGTGCAGCACTACTTCCGCACCAAGGACGAGATGCTGCTGCACGCCTTCCACGAGGTCAGCGCCGCCATCCGGAGCCGGGCCGACGAGCGGATCCGGGCCGGGATCGAGCACCAGCGGCCGATCTCACACGTACTGGCCGAGGCCATGGCCGAGTTCATTCCCCTGGACGAGACACGCCGCACTGAATTCCGGGTCACCAGGGCGTTCGCCGGCCGCGCCCTGGACGCCCCCGCCCTCGCCGAGGTCGACATCGAGACCGGTCGGCAGCTGCGCAAGGACATCGCCCAGGCCGTCCACAACGGCAAGGAGTGCGGCGAGGTCGCGGCGGACCTGGATCCGTGGCCCGTGGCCGTTCGCCTCGCGGCGGTGACGGAAGGGCTTGCGCTTCAGGTCTACCGCGATCCCGCCGGAGTGAACGGGGTGTCCACGGCTGAGCTGTCGACGTCGGTGATCGCCTCCGAGTTGGCCACCGTCTTCACCGGAGAGTGCCGCCAATACGCCAAGAGCGCCCGAGTGTGACCGCGCTCGGCCCGGAGGTGGGTCGTCGCGACGCGGCGCCGGACTGACAACCCGTCAGAGCGTGTTCGGCGAGTGGTCACAGACCCAGCTCAGCGGCGAGATCAGTCCCACGTGGCATTCATACGGATGTACCATCCAGCACCAACGTGCAATGTGCCCCAGATGAGGGAGCTCGTAGTGGACACTCCTGCCGAGAGCGCCAGCCTGAAGTCCCAGTACGCGGCCCAGGTCACGGCCGATCTGGAACGCAACTCCGCCGAACACGAACGTCTCAGTTCCGAAATCGCGGCGCTGCGAGAGCAGTTGGCGATGCTCGAGAACAACCGGGCGCTGCTGCTGAGCATGCGGCAGACCCTTGGTGGCGATGCCGCCGGTGGCGCGACGGAGAACGGTGGCGTCAGTGGCTCCGGGGATGATTCGTCCGCGAGGCGAGAGGTCGCGACGCTGTCCGCCACGCGCAAGGCGAGGAAGAAGGCCGACGCGGCCGGTGGCAAGCGGAAGGGGGCGGAGTCGAGCGGAAGCCGTCCGCGTCGTCAGCGGGTGCGGGAAGCGGGGGTGCCCACGCTTCGGGAGCTTGTGCGTGATGACCTCGCACAGCACGGCGAGCCCCGCTCCGCGGCCGAGGTGACCGGCGCGCTGAGCCAGGCTCTTCCGGAGCGCGAGATCAAGCCCACGGTCGTGCGCGGCACTCTCGAATCGCTTGTCGCCAAGGGGCAAGCACACCGCATCAAGCAGAAGAGGTCCGTCTTCTATTCGGCTGTCGCCACGGATGCGGTCTCCGATGCGGCCGACGATGCGGGCGAGCCCGGCGAGGCGCGCGCTTCCTGAGCTGCCGCGGACGACGAGGGGCGGTGCTCCGTTTACCGGCTCATGGCCTCGCGTCGCGCGCGTGCGGTGTTCAACGCAGGTGACGGGCGCCGCGGCGCTCCCGGAGCAGTACCCGCGCGGTGGCCGGTAGGGGCGGACGGGCGGGGGCGCGGAGGAGGCCGGGGCCCTTGGTGGCGGCTGCCGTGGTCGTGAGCAGCTCGATCTCGATCATGGCGCGGAACAGCGGGCGGCCCTCGGGCGGTACGAGGCCGACCAGGCTTCGGCTGGTGGACAGGCACTCGCGGGCCTCGCCGAGCAGCTGCGCCAGAAGGCTCCGAATCGCGGGGGTGTCCCGGGCATTCTCCAGGTCGGCGCGGGTGACACCGTGAGTGTCGAGCGTCTCCCGCACCAGATTCAGGCGCCCGTCGGCGAGGTCTTCGGCCAGGTCATTGACGAAGTCGAGGCGCTGGCTGCCGTCGATGTACATACGGCACGCCTCGCGGTAGTCCGTCGCGGGGCCCTCCCCTGCGAACAGGCCCGCGATCAGCATGAACGCCGGGAGCGCATACGCGTCGACGTAGCGCTGGTAGTCCGCTTCGGTGGCGAATCCGGTGAACTCCAGCTCCATGGCGGCCGCGTCGAGGAAGTCCGCGACCCCGCCCCGCCATCCGGGGTGCGCCCGGGGGGTGTGCATCCGCGGCCGGTCCGCGGCATGGTCGGGGTGGCCCCCGGGCCCGGCGGCACGGCCCCCCCTCACCCACACCGC
>NZ_JBHYVB010000069.1:20162-29584 GCF_042750115.1 Streptomyces sp. NPDC059455 | reverse complement strand
CTCTCAACGGCGGGTCGCACATCGGCGTCCCGTTCGGGTGTTGCGCCCGTTGCGGGGCCAACCGCGTGCACACCCCCCCCACGGCGGCCCGGTGCGCGCCAGCCCCCCCCCCGGCCCCGCATTCCGGGGTGCGCCGAGAGGGTGTGCAGCAGCGGCCGTACGGCGGCATGGTCGCTTTCGCCACCGGCCAGGCCGTCACGTACCTCCTTCACCCACTCCGCGCAGGCCCCGGCGCGCTCCGCGACGGGGCCGCTGTCGAGGAGGGTGTCGGTGCGGTGCATGAAGGCGGTCGCCGCGATCACATGCGGCAGCAACGGCGGAGGCAGCAGCAGGCGCACGGCGAGGTAGGAGCTGCGCCGGTAGCCCGCGACCAGTTTCCGCTGCTGCGTGTAGTCCTCGCGCAGATTGGGATCACCGACCCCCGCGGCATCCAGCGCCCTGTCCCACAGGCCCATGCCCGACCCTCCGGATTCCTCGCTCTTCCGGCGGCCGACCGCCGGAACACTATGCGGGCCGGTCGGCCCTGAGTCATGTCTTTACGTGATCTTGCTTGGTGCCGCGGGTGCCAAGCGTGCCACCGGCGGCAGCGGTGAGTGCTGCGGCGAGGCTTGGAATGCCTGGATCACGAGCGCGGCGAAGCGCCGGGATGCCGCCACCCGGGCGGCCTTCGACGTGGTGTGGATGCCCCTGTTCGCCATCAGCATCAGGACCAGGTCGTCCAGGACGAAGTCGGGACGCAGATGGCCGGCGTCCTTGGCGCGATGGGCCACTTCGGCGATCGATCTCAGCGCGTATTCACGCTCGGCGACGAAGTCCATCGCATCGGGGAAGGTCGACATGAAGGCTTCGGTGAAGCCCCGGCTGCGGGCGTGCAGCTCACAGGTCTTCTCGATCACGAGGCAGAAGCCGCGCCACGGATCCGGCTCTGCATGTCCCTCGTCGACGATGGCGCGACATACGCGCATCTCGTCCGCCAAAGCTTCGGTGGCCAGCATCTGCTTGGTCGGGAAACGGCGGTACAGCGTGGCGGGGCCGACCCCGGCGTGCCGGGCGATCTCCCGCATCGGCACCTTCAGCCCTTCGGCGGCGAACAGCGCGCGGGCCGCGTCGAGGATGCGCTCCCGGTTGTCCGAGGCGTCGGAGCGCAGGGAGTGAGGCAAACGGTCGGTCACCGCTCTCACTTTAGCCAAGTGGACGGGGGCGTCCGTTAGCGTCCCTCGGGCCGGTTCCGATCGATCCCACCGATCCCGTCGATCCCACCGGCCCCATCCATCCCAGAGCAAGGAGACGACCTTGAAGGCAGTCGCGATCCAGGCGTTCGGACCTCCCGAAGGTCTGGCAGTGATCGACCTCCCCGTCCCGACTCCCGCCGCCGGACAGGTGCTGATCGCCACCGAGGCGATCGGGGTCGGCGGCTCCGACGCCGTGATCCGCCGCGGGACGCTCGCCACCTATGGCTTCAAGGAAGGCCATATCCCCGGCAGCGAGGTGGCGGGCACCGTGACCGCGGTCGGTGATGGCGTCGATACGTCATGGGTCGGCCAGCGCGTGTGGGCGTTCACCGGCGTGGGCGGCGGCTATGTCGAGCAGGCCAGCGCCCCCGTCGAGGAGGTCTTCCCCCTCCCCCCGGGCCTCTCCGCTGTCGACGCGGTGACGCTGGGGAACTCCGGAATCGTGGCCCACTTCGGCCTGTCCCATGCCCAGTTCGCCCCCGGCGAGTCGGTGCTGGTGCGGGGCGCGGCCGGCAGCCTCGGCATCATGACGGTCCAGCTCGCGGCGCGTGGCGGTGCCGGGGCGGTGACGGTCACGACGTCGTCGGCCGAGCGTGGCGATCGGCTGCGCAAGCTCGGCGCCACCCATGTGCTGGACCGCTCCGGCGAGGGAGGCGACAACGCTCCCTCCGGCTACGACGTCATCATCGACATCATCGCCGGCGCGGACATGCCGTCCTGCTTCGCCAAGCTCAACCCGAACGGTCGCATGGTGGCCGTCGGCGCGGTCGGAGGCATGCCACCGGCGGACTTCGGTATGACGATGATGGCGGCGTTCCGGAAGTCGATGTCGTTCGCCACTTTCAGCTCCGACACCGTGGCCGAGCCCGATCGTCGTGCCGTACGGACCGAGCAGTTCGACGCCGCGAGCCGCGGCGAGCTGCGTACGGTGGTGCACGAGCTGCTGCCGTTGGAGCAAGCCGTGCTGGCGCACCGGAAGATGGACACCGGCGAGGTGTTCGGCAGGATCGTACTGACACCGTAACCCGCGATGCGATATCGGCGACCGTGGGACACGTGGCACCGTACGTACCCCGGGGGGAGCTTCCCGGCCAGGTGTAGGGAGAGTGCGTGGAATCGGTGAACGGGCAGAGCGACGGCGGGACGTGGCCCGCGGGGCTGGACGAGGCGATACGCGCCACCGCGGCCGACATCGCGGCCGCGCTGCGCGGCGCGTCCGACACCGGGGCTCCGGTGCCCGGGTCGCGGTGGACGGTCGGGGAGGCGGCGGCGCATCTGGCGCAGGCCAATGAGCTGATGGCACACCTCGCGGACGGGAAGGAACGCGGCTACGGGGACGGCACACCGCAGGGGCTGGCGGAGGCGAACCAGCGCGCGCTCGCCGTGTTCGCCGAGCGCCGGGCCGAGCCGCTGGCCGCCATGATCGTGGAGCAGGCCGACGCCTTCCTCCGGTCGGCGGCCCGGCCCGCGTCAGACGCGTCACACGCGTCACACGGCGAACTGGTCACGCCGATGGGCCCGATGAGCCTTGAGGTACTGGGGTCGTATCTGCTGACCCATATGCTCGGCCACGGCTATGACCTCGCCCGTGCGCTGGGCAGCCCGCATATGCTCGACCGGGCCCGGGTCGAGCTGACCCTGCCCTTCCTCACCACGGCCATGCCACGGGTGCTCGACACCAGTGCCGCCGCCGGGCTCACCGCCCGCTACGCCATCCATCTGAGGGGTGGCGCCTGCTTCGGCGCCACCTTCACCGACGGCGCGGTGACCGTCACACCGCGCCCGCCGAGCCGTCCGGACTGCACCATCCTCACCGAGCCCGTGGCCTTCCTCCTCATGGCGCTGGGCCGCCTCGGACCGTGGAGCGCCGTCGCCAGGGGCCGCGTCCTCACATGGGGGCGCAAGCCCTGGCTCGCACCTCGCTTCCCCACGCTCTTCTCCCCACCGTGATCCGCCCCGTGGCTCAGGTGGCGCAGGATGGATGGCCCCAGCCGTCGGGGTTCTTGCTGATGCTCTCGCCCTTGGCGTAGGGCGTACCGCAGCGGCACCGGCCGGGGAACTTCGCCTTGATGGACCCCTTTGAGCCGGTGGCCTTCTTTGAGCCGGTGCCCCTCCCCTGTCCCTGTGCCGCCGCCGTACGCGGGCGCGCCGTGCCACCACGACCGGCCGAGCGCGTCCCCGTCTGGGCCTCGGGCGGTGGCAGGGCGGAGCCGAGCGAAGTGCCCGCGGGTTGCTGGGTACGGGCCGTGTGGCTGGCCGCCCGGTCGGCGGCCGCGTTGAACGGGTCGCCGTCGACCTGGTGCGCCGGAACGTAGACGAACTCCACCGTGCGGCCGGCCAGCAGCTCGTCGATGCGCACCACGAGCTCGCGGTTGGCCACCGGCGACCCCGAGGAGGTCTTCCACCCCTTCTTCCGCCACCCGGGCAGCCATGTCGTGACCGCCTTCATCGCGTACTGCGAGTCCATGCGCACCTCCAGCGGCACGCCCGCGTCGGTGGACTCCAGCAGCTCTCGCAACGCGGTCAGCTCGGCGACGTTGTTGGTCGCGGTACCCAGCGGCCCGGCCTCCCAGCGCTCCACCTCACCGTCGGTGCCGGCGATGACCCATGCCCAGGCCGCGGGCCCGGGGTTTCCCTTCGATGCCCCGTCACACGCGGCGATGATCTGTTCAGCCATACGCCGATACTGCCAGCTCCGCTGATCCGGCCCGACGGCAGACCCGTCGGTCGGCGCTCTCCGCGGCCCCAGGGCGTTCACCGGATTCACGCGGAACGGGCACATCGCGTACACGCGTTCGGGCGTCACACATGCGAGTCTCCGAGAGCTTGTGCCTTGAACGTCCGTACTCGCGGCGCCAGTTGGCAGCCCGGGTACTCGTCTCGGAGAGGACACCCCCCACATCATGTCCACTCATCGCGCGCGCCGGTCACGGCGCCTTCCCCTGCTGGCCGTCGTGGCCGCGGCCGGTGTGGCCGCCCCTTCGGTCGCCGTCGCCAACACACCGGCCACCGCGGACACCACCCGGCCCACGGCCGTGCAGGCGCCCGACGACTACTACCAGGACGCGACGGGCAAGAGCGGCCCGGAGCTGAAGGCGGCGCTGCACACGATCATCAGCGAGCAGACCAAGCTGTCCTACGACGAGGTGTGGGACGCGCTGAAGTCCACGGACGAGGACCCGGACAACCCGTCGAACGTCATCCTCCTCTACTCCGGCCGCTCCCAGGCCAAGGACGCCAACGGCAGCGACCCCGACGACTGGAACCGCGAGCACGTCTGGGCGAAGTCGCACGGCGACTTCGGCACGGCCACCGGGCCCGGCACCGATCTGCACCATCTGCGCCCGGCCAATGTGAAGGTGAACAGCACCCGCGGCAACAAGGACTTCGACGACGGCGGCGAGGAGGTACCCGACGCCCCGGGCAACCGCACCGACGACGACTCCTTCGAACCGCGTGACCAGGTCAAGGGCGATGTCGCCCGGATGATCCTCTACATGGCCGTCCGCTACGACGGAGACGACGGCTTCCCCGACCTCGAGCCCAACGACAAGGTCGACAACGGCTCCGCGCCCAACATCGGCCGTCTCTCCGTACTGAAGAAGTGGAGCGCCGAGGACCCGCCCGACGACTTCGAGAAGAACCGCAACGAGGTCATCTTCGACAGCTTCCAGCACAACCGGAACCCGTTCATCGACCACCCGGAGTGGGTCGACTCCATCTGGAAGTAATCCAGCTGCCGACCCTGGCCCCCTGCCCCGGTACCACGTCGCGCCGGGGCAGGGGCGCCAGTCCTGTGGTAGGCAGTCCTCGTGCGTATCCTCCTCCCCCTGCCCGACCGGGACTTCGACGTCACCGAGGTGGCCGTGCCCTGGAAGCTGCTGACCGACCTCGGCCATGAGGTGGTGTTCGCCACCGAACACGGCGACGGCCCACCCGCCGCCGATCCGCTGCTGCTCACGGGAGTGCTCTTCGGGCAACTCGGTGCGGAGCCCGAGCCCAAGGAGTTCTACGAGCAGCTGACCGGCGAGACCGCCTTCCGCCACCCCGTGGCGTGGGCGGATCTCCGGCCCGAGGCGTACGACGGGCTGATCCTGCCCGGCGGCCACGCGCCCGGGATGCGCCAGTACCTCGGCTCCGGCCTCCTGCGCGAGAAGATCGCGGAGTTCTGGCGGCTGGACCGCCCGGTGGGCGCCATTTGCCACGGCGTCCTCGCCCTGGCCCGCACCCGCGACCCGGCCACCGGCCGCGGTGTCCTCGCCGACCGGCGCACCACCTGTCTGCCCGGCTACATGGAGCGGACCGCGTACTACCTCACGGCCTGGCGACGCGGCCGCTACTACCGCACCTACCCGGCCTACGTCGAGGACGAGGTCGTCGCCGCCCTGGACGACCCTGCCCAGTTCGAACGCGGACCCATCGAGCTGCGGCGCCGTGGCACGGCCACCGATGACACCCCCGCGTTCGTCGTCCAGGACGGCAACTACCTCTCCGCCCGCTGGCCCGGCGACGCCTATCTCTTCGCACGGCGCTTCGCCGCGATGCTCACCTGACCGGCACGCCCGTCAGGACGGGCCTTGCGTGGCCAGCCGGAGGAGGGTGGTCGCGAGGACGTTGACACCGTGGGTGCACGCTTCGGGGGTGGAGTACTCGCGGGGGTTGTGGCTGATGCCGTCGTACTCACCACGCACGAAGACCATCGCCGTGGGGCAGAGCGCGGCGATCTCCTGGGCGTCGTGTCCCGCGCCGGAGAGCAGGGAGATGTGTTCCAGGCCGTGGTCGTCGGCGGCCTGCGCGATGACCTTCTGGACGCGCTCGTCGAAGGGCACGTACGCGGTCTTGGCCATGCGCCGGGTGGTGAGCGTGAGCCCCGGCGTGCCGTCCTCCAGAGTGCGCAGGAAGGCCGCGAGGTCCTCCTCCGCGCGGGCCATCCTTGCATCGTCGGGGTTGCGCAGATCGACGGTGAGCTCGGCGCGGGCCGGGACGATATTGGTCAGGTCCGGATGGACGGCCAGGTGGCCGACGGTGGCGCGCAGCTCGCCGTAGCCACCGGAGTCGACCATGGACCGCAGATGGACACCGATCCGGGCGGCGGCGAGGCCGGCGTCGGCGCGCAGATGGGTCGGGGTGGTACCGGCGTGGGCGGCGCGGCCGTGGATGGTGATCTCCTGCCAGGAGATGCCCTGAACGCCGGTGACGACACCGACCTGGACATCGTTCTCGGCGAGCACGGGACCCTGTTCGATGTGGCACTCGACGTAGGCGTACGGCGGGTCGAGACGCACATCGGCGGGGCCGTGGAAGCCGGTGCGGCTCAGCTCGCCGCCGAGGGTACGGCCGTCGCGATCGGTCAGGGCGTGGGCGTACTCCAGGGAGAGGCGCCCGGCGGCGACCGCGCTGCCGAGCATGTCGGTGCCGAAGCGGACACCTTCTTCCTCCGTGAAGACACCGATCTCGATGGGGCGGCGGGTGCTGATGCCCCGCTCGTCGAGGGTCCGCACGACTTCGATGCCGCCCAGGACTCCGAGACAGCCGTCGAAGGCACCGGCGGTGGCCACGCTGTCGATGTGCGACCCGGTCAGTACGGGCGCCGCCGTGGGGTCGGTGCCTTCGCGGCGGCCGTAGATGTTGCCCATCCGGTCGATCCGGACGGTCAGCCCGGCCTGCTCCAGCCACGCGATGACCTGACGCCGCCCGGCGGCGTCGGCGTCGGTGAGGGCCGGCCGGTTCACCCCGCGCAGACCGGTGCGCTCGTCGTCGTACGCGCCGATCTCGGCGAGGTCCATCAGCGACTGCCACAGTCGGTGGCCGTTGACGGTGATCGTGTCGGGGGCGGGGCCGGTCATGTTCGTTCTCCCACGGGTGGTCGGACGCGGATGGGTTTTCAGCTGTCCGCGGTGGTGGCGGCGGGGTTGGCCGCGCTGCCCTCCGTGCTCAGCAGCACGACGGTGGAGGCGGGGCCGAGGCCCAGGGCGGCGCGGCGCTCGTCGGCGCCGTCGCCGGTGAGCGCGGCCCGCAGCCCGGCGAGCGAGGCGGCGCCGCAGGGGCCGTTGGAGATGCCGAGCCGGGCGAGGTCGCCGACCGCGCGGGCGCTCGCGGTGTCAGGGATGGCGATGGCCGCGTCGAGCCCGTCGCGCAGTTGGGGCCAGGCGATGCTGGAAGGGGTGCCGCAGTTCAGTCCGGCCATGATGGTCTCGCCGGTGGTGACGCTGACCGGTTCGCCACGCGTGAGGCTCTCGATGACGCAGGGGGCGGCCGTGGGTTCCACCGACAGCAGCGACGTGGGCGGCCCGGCCGGGCGGCTGCGGTAGTGGGTGACGACGGCGTGGGCCAGCGAACCGACCCCCACCGGGATGGCGATGAGGCCGGGCGTCCCCGCTCCGGCGGCCGCCAGTTGCTCGTCGACTTCGGCGCAGAGGGTGGAGTAGCCCTCGACGATCCAGCCCGGTATCCGTTCATAGCCGGGCCAGGCGGTGTCCTGGACCAGGAGCGCGCCCGGTGCGGCGGCCGCCTCGGCCGCCCGGCGCACGGCCTCGTCGTACGCGCCCGTGACCTGGGAGACCTCCGCCCCCTCGGCGGCGATGGCCGCCACGGCCTCCGGATGGACACCTCGCGGCACGAAGATCCGGGCGCGGTGGCCGAGCAGACGCGCCGTCCGGGCCACGGCGCGGCCATGGTTGCCGTCGGTGGCGCTCACCAGGGTGACGGGCGCGGTGGCAGCGCCGTGCGCGGCCCGTGCGGCGAGGGCGCGGTGCACGGCCCAGGACGCGCCCAGGGCCTTGAAGGCGGGCAGGCCCAGACGGCACGACTCGTCCTTGACGAAGACCCGCCCGACCCCCAACTCGGCGGCCACTGATGGGAGTTCGGTGAGCGGGGTGGGGGCGTAGCCGGGCAGGGCGGCATGGAAGTCCCGTACCTCGGTGGGGGCGGGCGGACAGGTCCAGGCCCGGGCTGCGGGGCGGGCGAACCACGGCGGCTCGCCGGTGGAGGAAACGTAAGCAGGCACATAGCCAGCGTGCGGCCCGCAGCTCCCATCGGTCCAGCGAATGTTTCCCATCTATATTCATCGGCGAAACCGATGAATCGTGGGGCCCTTCGCAAGGATGCCCGGCCGACGATCCGCAGCGAGGGAAGAGGAGCCGCACCCCGTGTTCGACCTGCACCGACTGCGTCTGCTGCGCGAACTCAAGCACCGCGGCACCCTCGCGGCCGTCGCCGCCGCGCTCTCCTACAGCCCCTCGTCCGTCTCCCAGCAGCTGTCCCAGCTGGAGGCGGAGGTCGGTGTCCGGCTGCTGGAGCCGGTGGGCCGGCGGGTGCGGCTCACCGAGCAGGCGGAGATCCTCGTCGCCCATACCGAGGCGGTGCTGGAGCGCCTGGAGCACGCCGAGGCGGACATCGCCACCTCCCTGACCGATCTGACCGGCACCCTGCGCATCGCCTCGTTCCAGACGGCCACTCTCGCCCTGGCGCCCGGCATGCTGAGCCTGCTGCGCGACCGTCATCCCGGCCTTCGGGTGCACGTCACACAGATGCCACCGGAAACGGCGATCCCCGCGCTTCAAGCGCGCGATTTCGACCTGGTCGTCGCCGAGGAGTACCCGGGCAACCCCTACCCCCGGCCGCCCGGTCTGGAGCAGGAGGATCTGCTCGATGACCCCCTCCACCTCGCACTGCCCGCACCGGCCGGTGAGCGGAGCAGCACCGGGCCCGATCCCAGGGGCGGCCCCACGGCGGCGTTGCGCTCGCTCGCCGGCCATCCCTGGGCCATGGAGCCCGAGGACACGGCCGCCCGCCACTGGGCCATGACCCTGTGCCGGAACGCCGGTTTCGAGCCCGATGTGCGATTCGAGACCACGGACCTCCTGATCCATCTCCGCCTCGTCGAGCGGGGCCACGCCGCTGCCCTGCTCCCCGGCCTCGTATGGAACGGAGCACCCCCGACCGTCGCGGTGCGACAGCTCCCCCGTGGCCAACGCGCCCGCCGTGTCTTCACCGCGGTACGCCGGGGCCGCAGCCGGCACCCAGCGATCACGGCCTGCCGCCACGCACTGCGGCAGGCGGCCGCGGACCTGGCCACCTCGGCCGAGGGGTGAAACGAAGCATCGTCGGCCTCGACCGCGGACGGTCGGGGCCCACCATTTTTAACCACACGCTCAAATAAACATATTCGTCAAACCACATTGGGGAAAT
>NZ_JBHYVB010000069.1:0-20152 GCF_042750115.1 Streptomyces sp. NPDC059455 | reverse complement strand
GGCCCCCCCCCCCGGCCGACGCGCCCCGCCCCCCGCCGCGGGCGGGGCGCCCCGGCCCGCCCCCAGAGGCGGGGGGGTGAACAACAACTCGCCGGGGGCCCCACCCCCGCCCGCGCGCGCGCCCCACGATGAGTACCCTCAGGCTCAATTACCCTTAGTCGTCAACGCACTTGGGGTACTTCGAGCCACGGTTGCAGTCGTGGTAGTCGTACTTGCTGACCCGGAACTTCTTCTCCTCGCCGCCCTTGGCCGGATCGACGACCAGGTAGAACTTCTTCCCGTCCTTGACCTTGTCGGTGACTGTCCCATCAGGGCCCCGGTCAAAGTCCTGCGCGCACCCGGCGAGTGTGAGGGCTGAACATGCCAGGAGGGCAAGGGCAAGGCGACGCATGTCGTGCTCCGATCAACGTGAGGATTGCGAGACAGTCTAGGGGGCATCGGATCATGGCCCGGCCAGGGGTGGCATTCGCTCATACGCGGGGAAACGCCTGGTGGATGGCGCTGGGAAAGGGGGAGAAAAACGCCCGGCAAAGGCCGTCCGGGGTGCCCTACAGTGGGGTCCGGGCCGTGACTGGCGCTGAGGTGGAGCACCACCGGGGAGCGGCCTGACGATCGGGTCGATGCCGTGCGCCTGGGCGAGTAGTCGGTAACGCCTGGGAGGCGACCTTGTCCTCGACACAGACGGCCCAGCTCATGGATGGCGCCGGTCCTGCCCGGCGCATCGTGGCGGAAGCGGCGGGCCACGCTGCGGAGATCGCTCGACGTACGGGAATCACCCCCTGTCTGGCAACGGTGCTGGTGGGCGAGGATCCGGCCTCGGCCACGTATGTCCGTATGAAGCGCGCCCGCTGCGCCAAGGCGGGGATCGCGTCACGGTTCGTCGCCTTGCCGGCCGCCACGACGACCTCTGAGCTGGTCGATACCCTCGGCTCGCTGTCCCAGGACCCCGAAGTGCACGGCATCCTGCTGCAGCATCCCGTCGGGGCTCATATCGACGAGCGGGCGGCGTTCGAGGCCATCGCTCCCGAGAAGGATGTCGACGGCGTCACCATGAGCTCCTTCGGGGCGATGAGCTTCGGGTTGCCGGGGTTCGCGTCGTGCACTCCAGGAGGGATCATGCGTCTCCTGGACGAGTACCGCGTCGAGCTCGCGGGGCGGCGTGCCGTGGTGGTGGGCCGTAGTCCGATCCTGGGCAAGCCCGTGGGAATGCTCCTGCTGGCCCGGGACGCGACGGTGACGTATTGCCACTCCAGGACCGCCGACCTGGGCGCGGTGCTCCGGGAAGCGGATGTCGTCGTGGCGGCGGTGGGCCGGCCCCGGCTCATCCGTGGCGAGGACATCAAGCCGGGCGCCGTGGTGATCGATGCCGGATACAACCCCGGCAATATCGGCGACGTCGACTTCGATTCCGCGAGTCAACGTGCCCGGCTGATCACCCCGGTGCCGGGCGGGGTGGGGCCCATGACCATCGCCGTCCTGCTCGCACAGACCGTGGACGCCGCCCGGCGGCAGACGGGTCTGACCGGCGTACGGGCGGATCGCTGAGCGGTCAGCCGCTGCGCCGGGCTCTTGTCAGTGCCCGGTGCAGCACCTCCTCGGCGAAGGCGGGCAGCCGTGTTTCGGCGGGGCCGCGCATGTCCATGTTGAGGACGACGTTGTCCTGGCGCACGAGCACCTGGCCGCCGCCGTCCCACCGCCACCAGACCGCCTCCTGCCCGAGGTCGAGCGTCGATCTGTGGCCTCCGTCGTGCTCTCCGCCGATGGTGTCCGCGCTGCGGAACGCCTTCACGGCTTCCTGGACGGCGCTCTGAGCCGCCTCCGCCTTCCCGACGGTGACCAACAGGTCGATTCTGGGCGACACATCGCCGTCGGTGGTCCAGTAACAGCGGGACTCCCCCTGGCTGAAGGGTTCCCGGGTCGACAGTCGCGGCCGGGGTACGGCCCGGGCGGCCATGCGCTCGTCCAGCAGCTCACAGGCTTCGGGCAGAGACCGATAGCGCTCGTCGTCCGGGGTGATGAGGGTGCTGACCAGCCCCGGCACCATCAGGCCGACCATGAGCGGGGACAGTGCCATGGCGATCACCTCCCGTGACACGGATGGATCCTCCCGTGACACGGATGGATCGGCCACCCCGGCGGGGGCCGGTGGGCCCGGCGGGGGCGGGGCCAGCCGGTCCTGGAGGGTGCGGTGCCGGAAGGACAGCACACCGCCGGACTGGCGCAGGGCTCCCCGTTGACAGGCGTCCTCCAGGAATTCCATCAGGTGCCGAGGGAGACGGCCGGTGGCGGCCAGCCAGAGTCTGGCGACGGTGAACTTCCCCCATGCCGACACGGCGAATCCGTACAGGAGCAGTGCCGCCGCGCCGGTCAGTGACGCCAGCAACCAGTCCCGGCCGGTGACCGGTTCCTCGCTGTGGGAGGGCGGCGTCACCCCCGGAGGGTAGTACGTCGTGATCTGTTCACTCAGGAACAGCGCCAGCGGCGGAAGGAGGCACACCACCGCGGCGGCGGCACGGCGGGGTTTCGCGAAGGCGCGCGTGCCGGGCAGCGTCCATACGGTCCGACGGTCCGCGCGCAGCAGCGCTCGTGGGCTGCGGGCCAGGGCGTGGTCCGCGGTGTCCTGCCAGACCGCGCCGCCCATCAGCAGGAACAGCGGGACCACGGCGTACAGCGACGCCCGCAGGTCCACCGTGGCGGCAAGGACCACGAAGAGCGCGACGGGGACGACGGTGGCCGTTCTCCACAGGAGGAGGGGCAGCCGGCCGCGGGCGGTCAGTGTCCAGGGCCGGGGGGTGTCCCAGGCGACATCGATGACGGCGACGACGCCGAACAGGGCCACCACGACGAACAGTGGCGGCGACCCCATGCCCAGCGGCCCCTCCGCGGGCCGGTCGTAGCCGACGGGTGCCAGTGCCACCAGGCCCATCGCCATGGCGGCGATCGCCGGTGCGCAGCGTACGGGCCACGGCACCGCGCGTGGCAGGCTCCACCAGGTCACCTCCGGGGAACCCAGGGCCCGGGCGTGGCGGGCGAGGAAGGTGAGCCAGCGGTGTGCGTCCTCGGCTGGCCAGTGTCGCCCCGGGCTCGCGGCGGCCAGGGACGTGTCATAGGTGGCGGGCACGAACTGGTCGAGGAGATGGGCCTCGATGGCCGCGCGGCCGGGGAAGCGGTGGGAGTCCAGCAGTTCGGCCGGGTCCCGGCCGGTGTCGCTGTACGCCTTGCGGGCCAGCGACGCCATCAGCGGGGTGGCCAGCGCCTCGCCCAGGACCCGGACGCGCGCCGCGCGGGCCGGGTCGGTCGTCCGGGGATCGAGCGCCTGCCGCCAGGCGGTACCGCGCCGGGGCCGTCCGGCGGCGCTGTGGGGCGGTGCGGAGTCGTGGGGTGGCGGGGCGGTGCGGGAGAGGTAGACCGTGAGGTCGGCGAGGGTGAGCGGCCGTACGCTGACGGCGGCGGCACCGGTGAGCACACGCGCTTCTCGCGCCGCGGCGCGGTACTCGTCCTCGCGGCTGGTGAGGACGATCCGCGCGGCCCGGTCGAGGGTGCCGTTCAGGGTCCGCAGGGCCTGCGGCCGTACCGCCGCGGGCAGTTCGTCGAAGCCGTCGAGGACGGGCAACAGGCGGCCGGTGCGCAGCAGTTCGCGGGCGATGTCGCGGGCGGAGGCGGTGCTGGTGGCCAGTGAGGGATAGCGGGTGCCGAGCAGTCCGGCCGCCCACTCCCATAAGTCGGGCTCGGCCTGGGGCCGCCAGGTGGCGAGGGGCAGGATCACCGGGATCCGCTCGCCGGGGGCGCGGCGTGCGAGGCGGTCGAGAGCGAGCCGGACCATGAGCACGGACTTGCCCGTACCGGCCGGGCCGAGTACGACGAGCCGGCCGGAGGGCACCCGGTCGAGCACATCGGCGATCTCCTCGAACCGGCCGCGGAGATCGACCGGGCCGCCGCCGGTGACACCGGTGATGTCGGTGACGCCGGTGACGTTCTCCCAGTGGTCGATCAGGTCCGGTGGCGCGGTGTCCCACCGGACCGGGATCGGCGCCGGGTCCTGGAGCCGGCGCAGCCGCTCCTCACGGCCCAACTGCTCACGTACCGCGCTTGCGAGCCGCTCGGCCGCCGCGTTGAGCTCCGGGCCGGAACGGTCGCCCCACAGGATCCTGGAGCGGCGGTGGCGCACGATGGCGTGGACCGCCAGCCACGCGCCGAACGTGGCCAGTACGATGCCCACCGCCCCGAGCATCGGACCGGGCAGCCCGGGGGCGTTGCCGCCACCCCGCGTCCAGCGGAGCAGACTCGCGCCCACCGCCGTCGAGCAGCCCGCGAGCAGCAGCTGACCTGTGAGCCGGCTGCCGGTGAACGGGCGGTGGCCGTCGTTGAAGTGGATGCCGCCGTGGATGGTGTGCGCCTGGATCACCGTGTGCGCGGTGCCCGAGAACTCGTTGCGCGCCATCGGCTCGCCCATCATGCGCCCCCCCTTACGCATCCCCCAGCACATGGTGGCTCAGGCGCCGCGCGGGTGTACAGCCCGGCGGGGGCGCCCTTTCGGACGCCCCCCCTGTGGCTGGTGCCCTTCATGGCCAGGGCTCCGTGGCCACCCGTCGCTAGGGGCGGATGTAGGGCCGGGTGATGATCTCCATGTTGTGGCCGCCGGGATCGTCGAAGTACGCGCCACGGCCGCCGAAGAGACGGTTGATCCGGCCGGGGTCGGTGTGGCTGGGGTCGGCGTAGTAGGTGACGCCGACCGCTTCCAGGCGGGCGATCATCGCGTCGAACCGCTCATCGGGCACGAGGAACGCGTAGTGCTGTGGCTGTATGGGCTCGTCGCGCTTCTCGTAGTAGTCGAGCGTCACGCCGTTGCCGAGATCGACGGGCAGAAACGGTCCGAACGGTGCTCCGACCTCCACCCCCAGAATCGCGGCGATGAACTCGGCGGACAGCCGCCGGTCGTGGGCGTAGACGGCGGTGTGATTCAGCTGGACGGCGGTGGCCGGGGGCTCGGAGTCGGGCTGGGGCCGGGCGTGGTGTGGCATCTGTGGTGGTGTCTCCGCATCGTGGAATCCGCTGGAACAGGCGCCACATACGGGCGCCGGGAGGAAGGACACGGAGGAAGTGGCGGGCCCCTGGCCCGCCTCGGGCTCACGCCGAGGCCGGGCGCCTCACTCGTGCGTGGCCCATGGCCGACCCGGCAGTCACCTTGCCGAACTTACCATCGGTGGTCAGGCTCCGTGCGCCATCGACGGTCCGGCTCGGTGCGCCGTCGTCGAGTGCGCTGGAGCCGACCCCGGCCGCGTCCGCCCGATCGTGTCCGCTAGCCTCCGGTCTCGGGTCCGTGGACCACGGGAGTGCCGGGGGATGAGCGAGGAATGGCGCATGGGCGATGAGTGGCGGCGGCAGGGGGGAGAGCGATGGGCGGCGGTGGAGGCCCGCGTCCGGCGAGAGTGGGGGCTCCAACTGCCGGACTCCTTCTTCCGGTTCCATGTCTTCCTCCAGGGGCTCGGGGTGGCCGAGCGGCGGGCGCTCACGGACATGGACGTGGCTCCGGCCGGTATCTCCGATCTGTTCGACGACCCCGGACTGTCCGCCCGGCCGGGGATCGACGCGCGGGCGCACGGACGCTACTACCGCGATCCGCCCGAGTTCCTGACCTTTCTGCACGGCGGCTCGGACGGGCTGCACTACGGGTTGTGGTCCGACGACGGATCGGCCTGTGCCGGGGTCGCCTCCTACTACACCCATGACGGCGGCGACATCGACACCAGCGCGCACACGCCGCTGGAAGCGATACGCGTGCTGATCGAGCGCCACTGGCGCGACCTCGCCGACGACGACGGGGACGCGGACCACCTGGCCGCTCGGCGTCACGGGCTGGAACTGCTGCGCGAGGCCCTGACCGGGCTGGAGACGGGCGACCGTGACGAGACCGGCGCCGGTTATGTGCGCGCGTACGACAGCTCGGCCGGGTCGGCCGACCCCGCGCGGGTCGCCACGCTGGACGGTGCCGGTGCGCTCGTGACCGGCGAGACGGCGCCGGAGCGGCCCGTGCGCCACGCGCCAGGTGGCTTCCGGTTCGCCCAGGCCCAGTACGCCTTGCTCGACGACCCAGCGGGTTCGACCAGGCTCGTGGAGGACGCCCGGCGGCGCCTCGCGCACGGCGACCCGGCCGAGGCGCTGGCGCTGGGCCGCGATCTCCACTGGGCGTCGGCCGGTGACCCCGTCAGGGAGGCGCTGGCGAACGAGCTGCTGGTCGGCGCCTACCAGGCGTTGGGCCGGTCCTCCCTCGCGGGGATCGCCCAGGCCCACCACGACCACCGCGACCTGCCCAGCGTCACCGTCCTCGGCTCGCGCTAGCACCGGACCGCGCCCGCCCTCCCCCACGGCTGCACGGTTGCCCCCGGCCCGGCCCCGGTCGACGCGCCACCGCGCCGCCGCGAGCGCCATGTCCGTTTCCCGCCAGCGCGCCTCCCCTCCCAGGGCGCACAGTGGAGGTGTGATGAGCGACGACAGCAGATACGAGGCGGTGTGCAGCCGCGACGCACGGTTCGACGGCGAGTTCTTCTTCGGTGTCGCCACGACCGGGATCTACTGCCGACCGAGCTGCCCCGCCACCACGCCCCGGCGCAAGAACGTCCGGTTCTTCCCGACCTCGGCCGCCGCGCAGGGCGCGGGGTTCCGGGCCTGCCGCCGCTGCCGGCCGGACGCCGTGCCCGGCTCCGCCGACTGGAACGCGCGGGCGGACGCCGTCGGCCGCGCCATGCGGATGATCGGGGACGGGGTGGTGGACCGGGAGGGGGTGTCCGGGCTCGCCTCGCGGCTCGGGTACAGCGCCCGGCAGGTGCAGCGGCAGCTGACCGCCGAGCTCGGCGCCGGCCCGGTGGCGCTCGCCCGCGCCCAGCGCGCCCACACCGCGCGGATCCTGCTGCAGACCACCGCGCTGCGGGCCTCGGAGATCGCGTTCGCGGCCGGGTTCTCCAGCGTCCGGCAGTTCAATGACACGCTGCGCGAGATCTACGCCGCCACCCCCACCGAACTGCGCGCCGCCCGGCCGGGGAAGTCCTCCCTGTCCGAGCCCGCGGGGACGCCCGGCGGGGTGCTGGGGACCAACGGCGGCACGAACGGCGGAACGGCCGGAGTGCCGCTGCGGCTCGCCTACCGCGGTCCGTACGACACCACGCGGGTCTTCGACTATCTCGCCCGGCGCGCCCTCACCGGCCTGGAGGAGATGGCGGGCACGCCGGGCGCCCGGACCTACCGCCGCACCCTGCGGCTGCCGCACGCCTGCGCCATCGTCGAGGTCGACGAACGGCCCGGCGACGGCTGGCTCGAGTGCCGGCTGCGCCTGACCGAACTGCGCGATCTGACCACCGCCATCCAGCGGATCCGGCGCCTGTTCGACCTGGACGCCGATCCGTACGCGGTCGCCGAGCGCCTCGGCGCCGATGCCGCGCTCGCGCCCCTGGTGGCCGCGCGGCCGGGGCTGCGTTCGCCGGGCAGCGCCGACCCGCATGAGCTCGCCCTTCGCGCCGTGCTCGGCCAGCAGGTCTCGGTGGCCGCCGGGCGGGTGCTGGGCGATGGGCTGATGGCCGCGTACGGCAAGCCCCTGGAGCGGCCGGACGGCGGGCTGACCCATCTCTTCCCGCGCGCGGAGGACCTGGCCGAGGCGCCGCTTTCCGAGCTCGGCATGCCGGAGAGCCGGCGCGCCACGCTGCGTACGCTCGCCGCCGCGCTCGCCGACGGCACCGTGCGGCTGGACGCGGGCGCCGACCGCGACCGGACCGAGAAGGAGCTGCTGGGGCTGCGCGGCGTCGGCCCCTGGACGTCCGGTTACATCCGGATGCGGGCGCTGAGCGACCCCGATGTGCTGCTGGAGTCGGATGTCGCCGTACGGGCCGGGGCCCGCGGCGCCGGGGCGCATCTGGAGGACTCCGAGGGCTGGCGGCCCTGGCGCTCGTACGCCATGCACCACCTCTGGAACGCCCCGCGGCCCCGGCCCGCGTGATCCCGCCGGGAGGCACCCGCCGGCAGACAACCACCGAGAGACACCCGCCCAGAGGCGCCGCCCGGCCCGACGGGGATCCGCGAATCCGCCGCCGGAGAGATGAGCGGGGTCAGCTGACGGCCGCCGGGGAGGTGAGCGGGGTCAACGGGCCGCCAGGTCGCGCACCGTGCGCAGCCCGGCGGTGACATCGGCGATGGTCGCGCAGTCGCCCACCGCCGCCTCCGCGGGCAGGACGAGGTCCGTCGGGGGGCGGCGGGTGGCGACGGCGTCGGCCAGGTCGGACAGCGCGGCCCGCAGCCGGGCCGCGAGGGCGGGATCGGGCTGTGGGGCGCCCTGGTCGAGCCGTACGCCGCAGGCCGTGACCGCGTCCACGATCTTCTCCAGGGCCAGCACCACCGGCGCCCAGGCCGCCAGGTCCCGGCCGAACGGCGGGTGTTCGGCGCTGGCCACCTCCACCGCGCGGCGGGCGTCGGCGAGCGCGCGGTAGGCCTCGCGGCGCAGCCGCAGCCGGGTGGCGTACGGCGCCTCGGCGGTCAGCACCCGGTCGAGGTGGTCGCGGGTGGCGCGGACCGCGAGCGACAGCCGTACCGACACCTGGGCGCGCGGGCCGCCGAGCCCGGGCAGCGCCCCGGCGGCCAGCACCACACCACAGGCCAGGAGTGTGTCGGTGAGCCGGGTGAACCCGGGGTCGGTGTCGCCGCCGAGGTAGACCAGGGAGAGCAGCAGCGGGGTGAGCACGGCGGTCTGCAGGGCGAAGTGGCGCACGGAGACGGGGATCAGCGCGGAGCAGACCGCCGCGACGGCCACCGGCCAGATGCCGGGGTCGCCCGCGCCGGGGGCGAGCAGCGTGGCGAGGGCGCCGAAGACGGCCACGCCCACGGCGGTGCCGAGCGCGCGGGAGAGGGCCCGCGAGACCAGCGGGCCCATGTCGGGCTTGACCAGGAAGGCGGCCGTGGCGGGGAGCCAGTACCAGTGCGCGCCGGGCAGTTGCTGGGCGAGGGCGGTGCTGACGCCCACGCACAGGGCCACCCGGGCGGCGTACTCCCGGCCCGCCGGGCCGAGCGCGCGGCGCAGCCGCTGCCGGTGGCCGGGGACCACCGCGCCGACGGGCGGCGCCGGTTCGCCGTCGAAGACCCGGGCGGCGAGCAGCACGGCGCGGTGCATGGCCACGTTGCCCGCGGTGTCGGGCGCCGGGGCGGGCAGCCGGCCCGGTGGCAGTCCGGTCCGTACCGAGCGGGCCAGTTGGGCGGGGGTGCGCGCGATGCGCTCGGGTACGGGTTCGTCCTCCCACAGGAGGGTCAGGATGGCCTCGCTGAGCGCTCCGGCCACCGCCAGCCGGTCGCGCGACCGCCGCTCCTCCTCGTCGACCCGGTGCAGGGGGAGCCGATGGGCGTAGAGGGCTTCGTACGCCGCGTCGTAGGCGGCGGACAGCTTGCGCCGGGCGGCCTGGCCGTCGTCGGTGCCGACCGCCGTCATCAGGTCGGCCAGGGCGTCGTACACGGCGGCGACCGCCTCCCGTTCGCCGGAGGGCGCGGCCTGGCGTGAGGGGATGACGCGTGGCAGCAGCGCGGCCATGGCGATCACCCACGCGGCGCCGATGAGCAGCAGGCCCGCCCTGGCCGGCGGGGCCACCGGGAGGGGCATGCCCGCGCCGACCACGGCGAGCACCATCAGCTGCACCCCGGCGGAGGAACAGACCGGGCCGATGGCGCTGATCGCGCCGGAGACCAGTCCGACGGCGGCGAGGGCGAACGCGATCCAGACGCCGAGGCCGAGCGTGCCCAGCCAGGCCCCGGTCAGCAGGCCGAGGGCCCCGGCGAGGGCGGGCAGGCCGATGCGCACGACGCGGGTGGCGCGGGTCGCGGGGCGGTCGTTGATGTGGGCGAACATCGCCCCCAGCCCGGCGAGCATCCCGAACGGGGTGTGTCCCGACGCCACGCCGACGGCCACCACCGGTCCCACGCCGAGGGCTCCGCGGACCACCGCCGCCCAGGGCACGGGCCCCCGCAGCGCCCGCACCCCGCGCAGGGGGTGCGTCAGCCAGTCGGGCGGTGTGCGGAGCGCGCGCAAGGATCCTCCGTGAGGTGGAAATCGTGGGGCTCTTCGAACCGTACGTGAGCAATGCGGAACATTCGTAACCTGCGTATTTCCGCCATGTGAGCCACTGATGCCCCACCCCGCGAACAAGCGGCCCTCGGCCCGCGGAACCGGGTGTGACCTGGTGTTTTACACAGTCTTCTCGAGTCGCCCGGTCGACCCGTTCGGGGCGCACATGCCAGGCTCATATGTCTCGCTCCGTGGCCAGCTTCTTGCGGAGCGTGTTGTGCTGGGTACGCGGGAGAACTAGCCTCCCTTCCGCCCGTTACCGAACATTCGTCTGGTAACCGCCTTCCGTTGATCCCCAGTGTCGGAGAACGCCATGCAGGTGACCTTGCATCAGGACAAATGCGTCGCCTCGGGGCAGTGCGTCCTCGCCGCCCAGGACGTGTTCGACCAGCGGGACGAGGACGGTGTCGCCGTACTCCTCGACGACCGCCCGTCGTCGGAGCTGCACGACGACGTCCGACACGCGGCCGCCGTCTGCCCCGCCCTGGCGATCGCCCTGGCCGACTCGTGAGCGCACCGCGGAACGTCGTGATCGTGGGTGCCTCGGTCGCGGGGCTCACCGCGGCCGTCACACTGCGCACCGAGGGGTACGACGGAAGGCTCACCCTCATCGGCGACGAGCCCCACACCCCCTACAACCGGCCGCCGTTGTCCAAGCAGATCCTGGCGGGCACCTGGGAGCCGGACCGGATCAAGCTGCGCACCAACGAGGAGCTGTCCGCCCTCGACGCACGGCTGCTGTTCGGCAGATCCGCCACCGGTCTGGACACCGCCGCCCGCCGGGTGGTGTTGGACGGCGGCGACAGCGTCTCCTACGACGCCCTGGTCATCGCCACCGGTGTCACCCCCAACAGCCTGCCCGGCGCCCACCATCTGGCCGGGGTGCATCTGCTGCGCACCCTCGACGACGCCCTCGCCCTGCGCGCCGATCTGCGCCGCAAGCCCGATGTGCGGGTGGCGGTGGTCGGCGCGGGCTTCCTCGGCTCGGAGGCCGCGGCGGCGGCCCGCAGGATGCGGCTGGACGTCACCATGATCGACCCCCGGCCGATGCCGATGCGACGCCAGTTCGGCGACCGGATAGCCGCCCTGGTCGGGCGGTTGCACAAGAAGAACGGGGTGTCCATGCGCTGCGGCACCGGGGTGCGGCGGTTCTTCGAGTCCGGCGGCCGGGTGACCGGTCTCGAACTCACCGACGGCACACTGCTGGACGCCGATGTCGTGGTGGTCGCCATCGGTGCCGCCCCGGCGATCGGCTGGCTGGCCGGATCCGGCCTCGAGCTGGGCAACGGCGTCGAATGCGATCCCACCTGCCGCGCGGCGCCCGGCGTCTACGCGGCCGGTGACGTCGCCTCGTGGCACAACAACCACTTCGGCTGCCGGATGCGGCTGGAGCACCGGCTGAACGCCACGGAACAGGCGCGGGCCGTCGCCCACAATGTGCTCGGCGAGAACCAGCCATTCGCCCCCGTACCGTACTTCTGGACCGATCAGTACGACGCCCATATCCAGGCGTACGGCATCTTTCCCGCCGACGCCGAACTCGCCGTGCTCCACGGCGAGCTCGAGGGCGGCCACTTCGTCGTCGCCTATGGACACCGGGGCCGGGTGGTCGGGGTACTCGGCTGGAACAGCCCGTGCGAGCTGCGCAAACTGCGTCAACTCGTGGTCGACCGGGCACCGTGGGCATCGATCCTGCCCGCTCCCCAGGCGGTGTGGCCCGGCCGACACCTCTCGGCCAGTCTCCGGTGACCGCGACGTCAATTTCCGGCCATGCGTTCTCGCGAGGCTGGGTAGGTGCTGGTCCGTCGCCTTCTCCTTCAACGTGTCGCCGTCGCTCCTGGTCACTGTCGCCTCCTCGGGCTCGCCGGGTCGGTGGCCCTGGCAGCGGGCGGAGCGACAGCCGGAGCGTTGCCAGTGGGGGATGCCCTCACCCCTGACTCCGGAAGAGAGGCGCTCGGGCTGATCAGCACCTATTTCGGGCTGGTGCTGCTGATCGCGGCGTGGTGGCTGCTGGGGCGCGAGGTGCGCGGGCCGAAACCGCCCGGCCCCCGCTCCCTGCTGATCACGCTCGCCACCTGGGCGGCTCCCCTGCTGCCCGGCCCGCCGCTGTTCAGCCGGGATGTGTACAGCTATCTCGCCCAGGGCGCCATGGTGCACGCCCGCATCGACGTCTACACCCACGGCCCCATCCGCCTCGGCGGGCCGCTGGCGGAACAGGTGGCGCCGGTGTGGCAGCACACCCCGACGCCGTACGGCCCGGTCTCGCTGGCCTTCGAATCGGCCATCGCCCACGCCTCGCGCGCCGAGCCGTCGCTCGGGGTGATCGGGCTGCGGCTGATCGCACTGCTCGGGGTGGCGCTGATGGTGCTCGCGCTGCCCGTTCTGGCCCGCCGCTGCGGCACCGACCCAAGCGCCGCCCTGTGGCTGGGCGGCCTCAACCCGCTCCTGCTGCTGCATCTGGTGGGCGGGGCGCACAATGATGCCGTGATGCTCGGGCTGCTCGGGGCCGGGTTGGTGGCCGCGACGGGCCGATGGCCGGCCTGTGGCGCGGTGCTGGTCACGCTCGCCGCCCTGGTCAAGGCCCCGGCGGCGCTGGGGCTGCTGGCGGTCGCCACGCTGTGGGCGCGCCGGGTGGAGGGCCGCAGGCGCCGCGTCGGCGCCGTGGCGGCCACCGCCGCGCTGTCCCTGGCCACCACGGGAGTGGCGACGGCCGTGACCGGCACCGGCTACGGCTGGATCTCCGCGCTCACCACCCCGGCCTCACCGGACAACTGGGCGCTGACCAGCACGCTCGGCCGTGCCACCGGCGCCCTGCTGGAGGCCGTCGGCAGCGGTCTGGCGCCGCTGGCCGCGCCCGCGTGGCACGGTCTGGGGCTGCTGGCCACCGCCGTGGCCATCGGGGCCGCCTGGCTGCGCCCGCCCCGCCCCCGGCCGGTGTACGCGCTGGGGCTGAGCCTGATCGCGGTGGCCGTGCTGGGCCCGGCCATCCGGCCCTGGTACGTGCTGTGGGGGCTGTTCGTGATCGCGGCGGCCGGTCCTGGCGGAACGGTGCGCAAGGCGGTGGTGGCCGGGAGCGGGGTGCTCGCGCTGGCCGTGCTGCCCAGTGGGTTCGCCCCGGATTCGCGGCAGCTGACGTACGCCGTGTGCGGGGGTGCGCTGGCGGTGTGCGCGCTGTGGTGCGTACGGCACGCGCCGGGGCTCGCCACCGGCAACGCGCTGCCCGCCGTCTCCGGCGGCCACGGACCGGAGCGTTCGGCATGACGGGGCCCACCACCTCACGCGGCCGGCTGGTGCTGGCGCTCGCCCTCACGGTGGCGGTGGCGCTGTTCCTGGCCTTCGTCCCGCTGCACCGGCACTGGTTCGACCTCAACGTCTACTACGACGCCGTGGGCCACTGGACGCGGGACGGCCGTATCTACGACTTCACCATCCCCGGCGCGGACGGGGCGGACTACGGCTTCACCTATCCGCCCTTCGCCGCGCTGTGCATGCTGCCGATGGCCCTGTTCACCTGGCCGGCCGCGATCACCCTCAGCATGGTGCTCAACGTGGCCGCCTCGGCCATCCTGCTCACCTGGCTGATCGGGCCGATCGTCCAGCGGCGCGGCTGGAACAAGTGGTTCGCCTTCGTGGTGGCGACCTGTCTGTTCGTCCTCCTGGAGCCCGTGCGGGACACCTTCAGCTTCGGGCAGGTCAATCTGCTGCTGCTGGTGCTGGTGTTCTTCGACGCCCGGCTGCTGTCCACGGGGCGCGGCCGGTTCGCCGGCTGCGGTATCGGGCTCGCCGCCGCCATCAAGCTCACCCCGGCGATCTTCATCGGCTATCTGCTGATCACCCGGCGGTGGCGCGCCGCCGCGACCGCCACGGCCACCGCCGCGGCCGCCACCCTGCTGGCCCTGGCGGTGGCGCCGGGGGCCTCGCGGGTCTACTGGACCGAGGCGCTGTGGGACACCGACCGGATCGGGGTGCTCTCCTACGTCTCCAACCAGTCGTGGGAAGGGGTGCTGGCCCGGCTGGTCGATCCGGTGCCGCCGAGCGGGGTGGTGTGGGCGCTCGGGGTGCTCGCCGTACTGGCCGTCTGGGCGCACCGGGTGCGCTCCGCGGTGGCCGTCGGGGACGAGCGGGCCGGCTTCGCGCTGACCGGGGTGACCGCCTGTCTGATCAGCCCCATCACCTGGGTGCACCATCTGGTGTGGCTGATTCCGGCCCTGGCGGTGCTGGTCGACAGCGCGCTGCGGCCGGACGCGCCACCGGCCCGGCGCAGGCTGCTGCTCCAGGTCGGTGCGGTGGTGTACGTGCTGCTGTGCAGCAGTGTGGTGTGGCTGTGGCGGTTCGACTCCACCGGGGTCGACGGCTTCCTCGGCAGCAACACCTATGTGTGGATCTGCCTCGGCCTGCTGATCGCGCTCCCGCTGCGCGGTGCGCGTTCCGCGACGATGCTGAGCCAAGAGCCGTATCCGGCACGTATCCCATGACCGACAGGAGTGTCCGGACCGATGCCTGAAGCGATGCCGCGCCCCGCGGAGCAGCCCCTGGACCGGCCCGCGGAGCGGACGGAGCGCCGGCCGCTGTACCGGCGGCTGCCGCTGCGCCAGATCCTGTGTCTGCTGCCGCTGCTCGTCGTGGCTGTCTGGGTGGTCCAGCACCGGTCGCTGATCGGCTCCGGCGCCCGTCAGATGTTCACCGCGAATCCGTACTGGCTGCTGACGGCGGTGGCGACGACCGGGCTCGGCTGGGTGGCGGTGTCGTTCGCCCGGCAGGGCACGGTGCTGGAGCGGCTGCCGGCCAGGCGGCTGTTCGCCACCCAGTTCGCCGCGGGGGCGGCCAACCATCTGCTGCCGTCGGGGATCGGCGCCAGCGCGGTCAACATCCGGTTCATGACGGGCTGCGGGCTGCCGCCCGCCCGCTCCTCGGCGGCGCTGGCCCTGTACTTCCTGGCGGAGGCCACCGCCCGGGTGGGGTTGCTGCTGGTGCTGCTGGTGGCGTTTCCCGAGGCGCTGCGGCTGGGCCCGCTGCTCCCGGACTCGGTGAGCGGGACGGTGGTGGCCGGGGTGGTGGCGGCGGCCGGGGTGCTGGTGGCCGGAGTGGCCCTCATCCGTCCGGTGCGCCGGCTCGTGGTGACGTTCCTGCGCACCGCGCTGGCCGACGCCCGTTCGCTGCACATGCGGCCGTCCAGGGCGCTGGCGCTGTGGGGTGGTTCGCTGGCGTTTCCCCTGCTCCAGGCGACGGGGCTGGTGGCGGTCGCGCTGGCGCTGGAGCTCGAGGTGCGGCCGGCGCATGTGATGCTCGCCTATCTGGCCGCCACGGCGGTGGCCGCCGTCGTCCCCGCGCCCGGTGGTATCGGCTCGGTCGACGCGGCGCTGGTCATCGCGCTGGTGGCGGCGGGGGCGCCGGTCGAGTCGGCCACGTCCACGGTGCTGGCGTACCGCTTCATCACCGTGTGGCTGCCGCTGGTCCCCGGGGCGCTGGTGCTGGGCGGGCTGGTGCGCTGGAAGATCGTCTGACCCGGCGGGGTCAGGGCCGGCGCAGGGTGAGGACGTCATCGGGCCGGACGTCGATGTGCGAGCCGAGGAAGGCCCCGACCCGGTCAAGGGTTCCGCCCAGCCATACGGCGTCGTCATGGCCGGTGCGCTCCAGCCGCATCCGCCGTGACCGCAGGGGCACCATGCGCAGGCTCACCAGGCGGCCGGTGTCCGGGTCCAGCTCGGGGAAGTAGAGCAGCCGCAGATCGTCGCGGTACCGCTCGTAGCCGCCGATGCCCTCGTAGTCGTCGACCATGTCGCCGCAGCCGTAGAGGACCAGCTTGCCGCGGTACACCTCGAGGGGGCGGGGGTGGTGGGAGGAGTGGCCGTGGACGAGGTCCACACCGCCGTCGATCAGGGCGTGGGCGAAGTGGATCTGGTCCGGTGAGACGCCGTACCCCCAGTTGCCGCCCCAGTGGACCGAGGCGACGGCGAGGTCGCCGGGGCGCTTGAGCTGCCGTACGCGGGCGATGATCTCGTACGCGCGGGCGTCCGACAGCTCGGGCAGGAAGTCGACCCCGGACCGGTTCTCGGCAGCGGCCCACCGGCCCGGGATGCCACTGGAGGCCGCGCCGAACGCGAAGACCAGCACCCGGCGGTGGTCCCCGGCCGGGACGGCGGCGGGGCGCCGCGCGGCGGCCGCGTCACGGCCCGCTCCGGCCACCCGGAGCCCGGCGGCGGCCAGGGAGTCGAGCGTCTCGTCGAGCCCGCGCCGGCCGCCGTCGAGCACATGGTTGTTGGCCAGGACGCAGACATCGGGCCGGACCGCGGTCAGACAGGGGAGGTTGTCCGGGCTCATCCGGTAGTGGACGTCCTTCCCCGGGGCGAACTCATCACTGTGGGTGACGCTCGTCTCCAGGTTGAGCACCCGCACCTCGGGCGCCTCCTCGTCCAGCACGGCCAGTGCGTCGCCCCAGGGCCAGGAGAAGTCCACCGGGCGCGGGATCGGGCCGTTCGCCTGCTCGGCCAGCTCCACATAGGCCCGGGAGTCGCGGATGTAGGGCTCCTGGAGCTCCGGATCGCCCGGATGCGGCAGGATCTGGTCGACACCGCGGGCGAGCATCACATCGCCGCAGAGGAACAGCGTCACCGCCGGGGGGTCGTGCATACCTCAACGATAGGCGTGCGTCGCCATGAGTGACCGTGGCCGGGGTGGGGACCCGGAGGGGCGGACGCACGGGGCGGTGCGGCGGATGAGCGGAGCGTCATGCGGCACGGGCGCCGACCTCCTGGCCCAGGCGGGCGCAGGTGCGGTTGATGAGCCGGGAGACATGCATCTGGGAGATGCCGAGCCGATCGGCGATCCGGCTCTGGGTCTCGTCGCAGAAGAACCGCAGGTAGAGGATCTCCCGCTCGCGCTCGGGAAGCCTGCGCAGGCACGGCTTGAGGGATTCGCGCTGGACCACCCGCTCGTAGGAGGACTCGGTGGAGCCGAGGGTGTCCACCAGCGCGTAGCCGTCGTCCGCGCCGCGCAGTGCGGCGTCCAGCGACAGTGTGCGGAAGCTGTCGAGCGCCTCCATGCCGACGAGGACGTCCTCCTCGGTCATGCCGGTGTGCTGGGCGATGTCCTTGACGCTGGGCGAACGGTCGTCCGGTGAGCGGGTCAGCTCCTGGATGGCGGTGCGGACCCGGTTGCGCAGCTCCTGGACCCGGCGCGGGACGTGCAGGCCCCACATGTGGTCGCGGAAGTGCCGCTTGACCTCCCCGACCACGGTCGGTACGGCGTAGCTCTCGAAGGCCGAACCCCGGTCCGGCTCATAGCGCTTGACCGCCTTGACCAGGCCGACCATGGCCACCTGCCGCAGATCCTCGGAGCTTTCACCGCGGTTGCGGAACTGTGAGGCGATGCGCTCGGCCATCGGCATCCAGGCCCGGACGACGTCCTGCCGCAGGGTGTCCTTCTCCTGACCGTCCGGCAGATCGGCGATCCGGCGGAAGTCGGCGGAGGTGTCGGGGGCGTCGTCGTGTGCGTGCTTGGGGTGTGTTCGGGGGTGTGCTCGTGCGGACGTCATGGGCGGGTCTCCCTTGGGCTGTCGTCGGTGTCACCACAGGATCTGGCAATCCGGACAACTCGGGCGACCGTGGACACGCCTTCCGCAGCCGGGCTGCTCCCATGGCGTGCCTCCGGTCCGAAGCACACTGTTCGCGTGCCCTTCCTCGGCGCGGCGAAACGGAGTTCATCTCCGCGGATGCCGTTCCATCCGGTGCGTCGTGCGTCACATCGGCCCGGTGCGTGGCCCGCATGGGCATGTGGGAGGGGCCGCGACAAGGATTCGGCCCACGATCAAGATTTACGCAGGTTTTCCCGCCGTTTCGCCCATCTGCCGTTGTCCGTACCGTCTTGGCGGAAGACACTGCACCGGTTCCCCCCGCTTCCCTTCGAACGCCACAGGAGACCGGAGCGTCATGACCTCCATAGACCGTCGAAGATTCATGCAACTTGCCGGCACCGGCACGGCCATGTCCCTCCTCTCCGCCAGCATCGCCCGCGCCGCGGAGATTCCGGCGAACCGCCGGACCGGAAGTCTGCGGGACATCGAGCACATCGTCGTGCTGATGCAGGAGAATCGCTCCTTCGACCACTACTTCGGCACCCTGCGCGGGGTACGGGGATTCGGCGATCCGCGGCCGGTGCGGCTGCCCAACGGCAAGCCGGTGTGGCACCAGTCCGACGGCTCCAAGGAGGTCCTGCCGTTCCGCCCCGAGGTGAACGACCTCGGGCTGCAGTTCCTCCAGGACCTGCCGCACGGCTGGGGCGACGGCCATGTGGCGTTCAACGACGGCGCGTACGACAAGTGGGTGCCCTCGAAGTCGGCCACCACCATGGCGCATCTGACCCGCGAGGACATTCCCTTCCATTACGCGCTGGCCGACGCCTTCACCATCTGCGACGCCTACCACTGCTCGTTCATCGGCTCCACGGACCCCAACCGCTACTACCTGTGGTCCGGTTACACCGGGAATGACGGCAAGGGCGGCGGCCCGGTGCTGGACAACGCGGAGGCCGGCTACGGCTGGACCACCTACCCCGAGCGCCTGGAGAAGGCCGGGATCTCCTGGAAGATCTACCAGGACATCGGCGACGGGCTCGACGCCAAGGGCGGCTGGGGCTGGATCGACGACGCCTACCGCGGCAACTACGGCGACAACTCGCTGCTGTACTTCAACCAGTACCGCGACGCCAAGCCCGGCGACCCGCTGTACGACAAGGCCCGCACCGGTACCGACGCCAAGAACGGCGACGGCTTCTTCGACGTCCTGCGGGCCGATGTGAAGGCCGGGAAGCTGCCGCAGATCTCCTGGATCGCGGCCCCCGAAGCCTTCACCGAGCACCCCAACTGGCCGGCCAACTACGGCGCCTGGTACGTCGCCCAGGTGCTGGACGCGCTCACCTCCAACCCCGAGGTGTGGAGCAAGACCGCGCTGCTCATCACCTACGACGAGAACGACGGCTTCTTCGACCACGTGGTGCCGCCGTACGCGCCCGCCGCCAAGCGGGGCGCCTCGACCGTGGACACCACCGGGGAGCTGTACGCCGGCTCCTCCTCGCAGCCCGCGGGCCCGTACGGGCTGGGGCAGCGGGTGCCGATGCTGGTGGTGTCACCGTGGAGCAAGGGCGGCTGGGTCTGCTCGCAGACGCTGGACCACACCTCGGTCATCCGGCTCATGGAGCGGCGCTTCGGCGTCGAGGAGCCGAACATCTCGCCGTGGCGGCGGGCGGTGTGCGGCGACCTGACCGAGGCCTTCGACTTCTCCCGGACCGATGTGAAGGTCCCGGCCCTGCCGGACACCAGCGGCTACCAGCCCAAGGACAACGAGCGGCACCCGGACTACGTACCGAAGCTCCCGGCGAACCCCTCGCTGCCCCGGCAGGAGTCCGGACTGCGCCCTGCCAGGCCGCTGCCGTACGACCTGTCGGCCGATGCCACGACCAGCGCCGACGGCGGTCTGCGGGTCGACTTCGTCCACCACGGCAAGGGCACCGCCGCGCACTTCCACGTGACCTCCGCGAGCCATACGGGCGGGCCATGGGGCTACACCGTCGAGGCGGGCAAGCGGCTGTCCGGCAGCTGGCAGCGCTCCTCGGCGGACAACGGCGCCTATGACCTCCAGGTGCACGGTCCGGCCGGTTTCCTGCGCCACTTCACCGGCCACGCCACCGGCAAGGGCCCCGAGGTGAGCGCCCGCCACGACCGGGCGACCGGGGAGGTCGAACTGACCCTCGTCAACCAGGGCGACGCGACGGTGCGGCTCACCGTCACGGACGGCTACCACGAGGAGAAGTCGGCGAGCTACCGGCTCCGGCCGGGGGCGCGGGTGGTGCACACCGCGCGGACCGGGCGCAGCCACCAGTGGTACGACCTGTCGGTGGTCTCCGACCACGACAGCGGCTATCTGCGCCGGCTGGCCGGGCATGTGGAGACCGGCCGTGCGGGGATGAGCGACCCCGCTCTCTCGGCGGACTGAGCCCCCGCCACCGGCCCCTCGTCGCGCGCCCGTCCGGCTCCCCCCCCGGCGGGCGCGCGGTGCGGCTCCC
>NZ_JBHYVB010000068.1:39733-50829 GCF_042750115.1 Streptomyces sp. NPDC059455 | reverse complement strand
CCCGCCCGGGGCCGGGGGCCCGGGCGGGGGGGGGGGGGCCGCGGGCCCCCCCGGGGCCGGGCCCCGGCCCGGGGGCCCGCCCGGGGCCCCGGGCAATCGTCGGGCTCAGGGCCCTACGAGGGCCGCACGCTCCCGTAGATCGGCATCTCCGTGATCGGCGCCTTCTTCACCACATCGCCCGGCTTCGGCGCGTGGATCATCATCCCGTCGCCGATGTAGAGGCCGACATGGCTGATGTCGTCGTAGAAGAAGACGAGATCGCCCGGCTGGAGTTGGGACGTCGAGACCCGCGTACCGGCCTTCACCTGGTCCCAGGTGGTGCGCGGCAGCGAGATCCCGGCGGACTTCCAGGCCGCCTGCGTCAGCCCCGAGCAGTCGAAGGAGCTGGGCCCGGTGGCGCCCCAGACGTACGGCTTGCCGAGCTGCGCCTTGGCGAAGGCGATGGCCTGGGCCGCCTTGGAGCTGTTGGCCGGGGCCGAGGGCGTGGAGGGCGCCGTGGAACCGGAGCCACCCGCGTTCTGCTGCTCCTGCTCCTGCTGCTTCTTGCGCGCGGCCGCCTCCTGTCGCTGCTTCTCGGCCAGCTCGGCGGCCTTACGGCGGGCCTCTTCCGCCTTCTTCTTCTCGATCGCCGCCAGCCGCGCCTTCTCCTTGGCGGTCAGATTCGCCAGCAGCCGCCGGGCCTCGGTCAGCTTGTCCTGGACGGTCTTCTTCTGGACCTTCAGCTGCTTCTGGGACGCGGTCAGCGAGGCGAGGCTCTCGCTGGCCTTACCGCGCTCCTTCGCGGCCTGCACCCGCTGCTTCTGGAAGTCGTCGACGGCCTGCTTCTGCCGACCGGTCATCCGGTCCATCAGATGCGACTGGTCGAAGACGTCCTGCGGATCGTTGGAGAACAGCAGGGTCGCGGCGGAGCGGGCCATTCCGCCGTCGCGGTACTGGGCGGTGGCGTAGGTGCCGAGCATGCGCCGCGCCTCGTTGAGCTTCTCGGTGCGCTGGGCGAGGGAGTCCAGCAGCTTGTCGACCTTGGCCCGCTGCTGGTCGGTGCGCTCCTTGGCGGCGTTGTAGCGCTGGGTGGCGGTCTCCGCCTGGTGGTAGAGCGTGTCGACCTTCTCCTTCACCTTCTCGATCGACTGGGCGGCCGGCTTGGGATCGGTGGGCGCGGCGTTGGCCGATTGGGAGAGGAGGGTGACGGACGCGAGGGCGGCCGTGGTGAATCCGACGGCCGTACGGCGGCTGTGGCCGGTGAGCGGGGCGGGTATTCGGCTCCGCGGCTTGCGGTGCGACGCCAAGGGAGGCGACTCCTTCCGTGGACCGCCTACCGGGTTAGCTGTCGGGTTCGGGCGGTTCGGAAGGCTGCCCTACGGCCGTGTCCGGTCGGCACTGTCCGTGCCGCACCGTTTCGGGCCGATTCACCCCGGTCTTGCGTTGTTGGGTCCCCGGCTCCGGGCGCCTCACGGCGTACCGGACTCGGCGGAGGCAGCCCGTGCCGACGTGGTTCGCCGACGGATCTTCCGGGCACCTGAGGCAGGACGGTAGCCAACACGTGGGGCTCCTGTGAAGACTGGTGACCGTTATGCCCGAAACCGTTTCGTGATGTTCGGACCTCGGCTGTCAGTGGGGCGGCCTAGACTCGGGGAGCGATGAGCAGCCTCTTTGACGACAGCTTCCTGGCGGACCTCGGGCCTTCTTCGGACGAGGAGCGGCCACCGCCGCCCGAGGATTCGGCACACCCTGGCCACGGTGGCGCCGAGGACGTGCCGCATCACCTCTTCAGCGGCGATTTCGACGCGCCCGTGCCCCGGGAGGCCCACTACCGGGACGGCGCGGCCCGGCCCGCCGTGGACCCGTCCGCCCTGCTCGAGGGGTTGAACGAGCAGCAGAGGGCCGCCGTGGAGCACACCGGCTCGCCGCTGCTGATCGTCGCGGGCGCCGGCTCCGGCAAGACCCGGGTGCTCACCCACCGCATCGCGTATCTGCTCGGCGCCCGCTCCACCCACCCCGGCCAGATCCTCGCCATCACCTTCACCAACAAGGCGGCGGGCGAGATGAAGGAGCGCGTCGAGGAGCTCGTCGGCCCGCGGGCCAACGCCATGTGGGTGTCCACCTTCCACAGCGCCTGCGTCCGCATCCTGCGCCGGGAGTCGAAGAAGCTGGGCTTCACGTCGTCGTTCTCGATCTACGACGCGGCCGACTCCAAGCGGCTGATGTCGCTGGTCTGCCGGGATCTGGACCTCGACCCCAAGCGGTTCCCGCCGAAGTCCTTCAGCGCCAAGATCTCCAACCTCAAGAACGAGCTGATCGACGAGGAGACCTTCGCCGGGCAGGCGGCGGACGGCTTCGAGAAGACGCTGGCCGAGGCGTACGTGATGTACCAGGCCCGGCTGCGCGAGGCCAACGCGCTGGACTTCGACGACATCATCATGACCACGGTCAATCTGCTCCAGGCGTTCCCGGACGTCGCCGAGCACTACCGCCGCCGCTTCCGGCACGTCCTGGTGGACGAGTACCAGGACACCAACCACGCGCAGTACACACTCGTGCGCGAGCTGGTGGGCACCGGCACCGAGGAGACCACGGCCGCCGAGCTGTGCGTGGTGGGCGACGCCGACCAGTCGATCTACGCTTTCCGGGGCGCCACGATCCGTAACATCCTCCAGTTCGAGGAGGACTACCCCACCGCGCGGACGATCCTCCTCGAGCAGAACTACCGCTCGACCCAGACCATCCTGAGCGCGGCCAACGCGGTCATCGAGCGCAATGAGAACCGCCGCCCGAAGAACCTGTGGACGGACGCCGGCGCCGGGGCCGAGATCATCGGCTATGTGGCCGACACCGAGCACGACGAGGCCCAGTTCGTCGCCGACGAGATCGACCGGCTGACGGACGCGGGCGACGCCAAGGCCGGGGACGTGGCGGTCTTCTACCGCACCAACGCCCAGTCCCGTGTCTTCGAAGAGGTCTTCATCCGCGTCGGGCTGCCGTACAAGGTCGTCGGCGGTGTGCGCTTCTACGAGCGCAAGGAGGTCCGGGACGTCCTCGCCTATCTGCGGGTGCTGGCCAACCCCGAGGACTCCGTCCCGCTCCGCCGGATCCTGAACGTGCCCAAGCGCGGCATCGGCGAGCGCGCGGAGGCCATGATCGACGCGCTGTCGCTGCGCGAGAAGATCACCTTCCCGCAGGCGCTGCGCCGGGTCGACGAGGCGTACGGCATGGCGGCCCGCTCGGCCAACGCCGTCAAGCGGTTCAACACGCTCATGGAGGAGCTGCACACCATCGTGGAGTCCGGGGCGGGCCCGGCCACCGTCCTGGAGGCGGTGCTGGAGCGCACCGGCTATCTGGCCGAGCTCCAGGCGTCCACCGATCCGCAGGACGAGACCCGGATCGAGAACCTCCAGGAGCTCGCCGCCGTGGCCCTGGAGTTCGAGCAGGACCGCGGCGAGGAGAACCCCGGCACCCTCGCGGACTTCCTGGAGCAGGTCGCGCTCGTCGCCGACTCCGACCAGATCCCCGACGAGGACACCGAGGGCTCCGGCGTGATCACGCTGATGACCCTGCACACGGCGAAGGGCCTGGAGTTCCCGGTCGTCTTCCTCAGCGGCTTGGAGGACGGCGTCTTCCCGCATATGCGGGCGCTCGGCCAGACCAAGGAGCTGGAGGAGGAGCGGCGGCTGGCCTATGTCGGGATCACCCGGGCCCGTGAGCGGCTCTATCTGACCCGCTCGACGATGCGCAGCGCCTGGGGACAGCCCGCGTACAACCCGCCGTCCCGCTTCCTGGAGGAGATCCCGGACCAGTATGTGCGCTGGCGGCGCACCGGGCCCGCCACCCCGTCCGCGTCCATGGGCGGCATCGCCTCGACCCCGCCGTCGGGGCTGTCGTCCGGTCTGTCGACGTCGCGTTCGCGCACCGGGGGCAGTGGGTTCGCCACCCGGCGGGCCAAGGAGCGCCCGGTGGTCGCCCTGGCCATCGGCGACCGGGTCACGCATGACACGTTCGGGCTCGGCACGGTGGTGGCGGTCAAGGGCAGCGGGGACAACGCGGAGGCGACGATCGACTTCGGCGAGGAGAAGCCGAAGCGGCTGCTGCTGCGGTACGCACCGGTGGAGAAGCTGTAGCGGGGGGCTGGTAGGGGCTGGGCGCCGAGGTTGTGGCGCGCCGGAGGGCGCGCTACAGCGGCGCTGTCCGTCGACTCTGCCGGAGGGCGGCCCTGCCGGATCAGGTCGGGTCGAGGCCGTGGCCGCGCAGCCAGGGCAGCGGGTCGATGGCCGCGCCACCGCCGGGGTGAACCTCGAAGTGCAGATGTGGGCCGGTGGAGTTACCGGAGTTCCCGGAGTACGCGATGGTCTCCCCGGCCTTGACGGTCCCGGAACGGATCTTGGCGCTGCTGAGGTGGCAGTACCAGGTCTCCGTGCCGTCCGGGCTGGTCAGAATGACCATATTGCCGTAGGCGTCGTTCCACTGCGTCGCTACGGTGCCGTCGGTGGCGGCCATCACGGGCGTCCCGTAGCTCACCGGGAAGTCGATGCCGGTGTGCACCGACATCCAGTTGATACCGGCCTGGCCGAACTGGGCGCTCAGGCCGTGCTGGGCGACGGGCAGCGCGAACTTCGGGCGCAGCGCTTCCTTACGTGCCGCCTCGGCCGCCTTGCGCTTCTTCTCGGCGGCCTGGCGGGCCTGGAGGTCGATCCGCTCCTGGGTGCGGCTGGCGCGGTCGCGGAAGTCGTCGGCGCCCTCGCGGACCCCGGCGAGCTGGGAGTCCAGCTTGCTGTTGGCGACAGAGGGCTTCACGGGGGCCGCCGCGGTGTCGGGGGCGGCCTGAGTGGTGGACTCGTCCTTCTTGTCGCTCCCCACGCCGCTGACCGAGGCGGCGGCCACGGCGGTGACGCCCAGGGCGCAGACGGAGGGAACGGCGACGGTGAGCAGCGCGGAGCGCTTGGGGCGGGGCGAGGGGGTACGGCGGCGGCCGCGGCCCACCTCCCGGCGAGGGGAGGGGGCGGATTCCCGCATGACCGCCGCCTCGGGTTCAGGTTCCGCTTCGGGGCCGGGAGCGTACGGCTGGTCGGTCTCGTCGACCGGCTCGAAGACGGCGGTGTGCTCGAACGCGCCGGGCTGCTCGGGGCTGACAGCCTGCTCGGGGATGACGACCTGCTCGAACGCGGCGGTCTCGTCGTAGGTGGCGGTCTGCTCGAACGCGGCGGCCTGGTCGAAGGCGTTGGGCTCGAAGCCGGCCGTCCGGTCGTAGGCGTTGGGCTCGTGCTCGGGCTGGTCGAGGCCGGAGTGGTGGTCGAGCCCCTGCTGGTCGAACCCCGGATGGTTCAGACCCGAGTGGTCGTACTGCCCCTCGTCCACGGTCCCGTAGACGGAGGTGTCCCAGACCTGGGTCTGACCGGTGTCCACGCCCGAGGCGTACGTCTCGGCCTCGTACCTCACCCCGTGGTCCCACTGATCCGGCATCTCGGTGTGGCCGGTGGCGCCCGTGTCCCAGGCGCCGGCGTCCCACTGGGCGCCGGTCTCGGCGTCCTGCTGGGCGGGGATGCCGGTCGGCAGGTGATAGCCGGAGGCGGCCCACATCGTGGTGGTGTCGTAGGCGCCGGAGTCGTAATGGGCCGTGTCGTGGTGGCCGGTGTCGTAGTGGCCGGTGTCGTGGTGGCCGGTGTCGTGGCCCAGGTCGTAGTGGCCGGTGGGGTACGACCCGGTCTGGTGGTGCTGGTCGGCCGTGGCCCACTGCGCGGCGTCGTACTGACCGCTGTGGGCGCCCTGTCCGCCGTCGTAGGTGCCCGGAAGCGCGCCGAAGAGCGGATCGCTGTCGCCGTAGAGCGGGTCACCGTCCCCGTAGGCGGTCGCCAGGTGGGCGAAGTTGCCGGTGGAGTACCCGTCGTACCCGACGTAGCCGTGCGCTGTGTCCTGCTGCTGACCGTAAGCCCCGTCGTACGGATACGAGGCGTCGGGAGCGGGGACGGTCGGAGAGGCCCCCGACGGGTGACGGTCGTTCACCACCAACTTCTCTTTCGCCTCGGCTGCAGGAGAATTAGCGGCGACTGTACCCGGCAGTACGCGGCAGCGACAATCTTCCGTGAGTTTTGAGCATCTCGGCAAAGGGCATTTGGCCGCCTTTCGGCTGACTGTACGTGGATCCTTGGCCGGATGTTCGATTGACGTTCGGCAATTCCGAGCCTTCTGAACCATCCGGAACCGCGCTGGAGGCGTCCGTCGGCGCCTCGTCGGCGGCGTCCAGGGCCTCGTGGATGCGGGCGGCCACGGAGAAATGCACCGCCAGGGCGAGATGTCCGATTCCGTTGACGCGGATGTTCTGGGAGATCACATCCGGATGGTCTATCCGGGCCGTCTCCTTCGGGATCATCAACTGATCCGCATCGCTCCAGAAAGCGATGAATCGCGTACGGCAATCGGGGGCAGGCTGTCGCAACTCCGTTATCACCGAGGAGTCCGGGCACATCTGACGCACGAGTGGATGTACGGACAACAGGGGCGCGATTCGCGTGCCGCCGTGCGGGGCACCGAGCGTCACCAGGGTGTGGACGCGGGCGTCCCCGCCGAGACGCTGGACGTAGTAACGGGCGATCAGACCGCCCAGGCTGTGCCCGATGACATCCACCTGGCCGTGGCCGGTACGGGCGCAGACCTCCTCGACATGGCGGTCGAGCCGCGCGGCGGCGGTGCGGAGGTCGCACAGCAGCGGCGAGTAGTTGAGCGCCTCGATGTGCTGACGGCCGTGGCGGCCGAGCGAGCGGCGCAGTGGGACGAAGACGGACCGGTTGTCGATGAAGCCGTGGAGAAGCAGAACGGGTCGGTGGGCCGGGCCGTCCATGGGGAGGCACGGCGCCGTACCGGGTGGGCGCTCCTGCCGCAGCCCGGTCGGGTAGAGCAGCAGATGCCCGGCGAGCAGCGCCAGGTCGAGGGCGATGGCCCGGATGTGCCGGGCGTTCCGGATGTTCTGTGTGCTCTGTGTGCTCCGGCTGTTCTGCTGGATGTTCTGGATGCGCTGGTTGTTCTGGCTGTGTATGAGGCCCATGGCGGCCGACCTCCCGCGACGCGGCGCACGAGAGGCGGCTGGAGGCTCCCCCCGAATGCCCTCATGGGCAGCCGTTCGCTTCGGTCGTGCCGGTCGTGGTCATGGGCCCCGGCCAGGGCGACGACTTCGGCCGCGCGGTGGCCCGATGCCCGGCACCGCACGGTGAATGGCGCTGTGACCGCATGACGCAGGACCGCCCGTCGCACCGCGGCGCCATGCGGCTCGCGGCGGCGCTGCGCGGTGCGACGGTCCCCGCTGCGGCTCCCCTGATGTGGCCGGCCCGAGCGTATGCGGCGTCCGCGCGGCGGATGCGCGATGCGCGCGGATGCGGATGCGGGTACGGGTACGGCCTTCAGTGAACGTGTCCCACGTGTGATTTCCCCCTCGCCGCGCGCCGCGAAACTGCCGGGTAGGGGATGCTGGAGATAACGTTCGTTCACGTCGATGTGGGCGGGGGTGTGACGGTTTGGAGGCTGCGATGGGTGTGACCGGTCCGATCCGTGTGGTGGTGGCCAAGCCGGGGCTGGACGGCCATGACCGTGGTGCGAAGGTGATCGCGCGGGCACTGCGCGACGCGGGCATGGAGGTCATCTACACCGGGCTCCACCAGACCCCCGAGCAGATCGTCGACACCGCGATCCAGGAGGACGCCGACGCGATCGGGCTGTCCATTCTGTCCGGTGCCCATATGACCCTGTTCGCCAAGGTGCTGGAGCTGCTGCGGGAGCGCGACGCGGAGGACATCAAGGTCTTCGGCGGCGGGATCATCCCCGAGGCGGACATCCCCCCGCTCAAGGAGCAGGGTGTAGCCGAGATCTTCACCCCGGGCGCGACCACGACAGCCATCGTCGACTGGGTCCGCGAAAACGTCCGCCCGGTAGCCGCCTGACCCACCGCGTTGCTCTCGACCCGGGGCCTGTCGCACTGCTCTCGCCCCGGGCCTGAGTCCCGGATTCTGAACCAAGCACGCGCCCCGAGCCCAGGGCGACCCACGAGCCGGAGGCGTGGCCGGGTCAGTTCGGATCGAGCTCTGCTCGCATCGCCTCTCTCAGCCGGAGCGTGCCCACCAGGCGTTGGAATGCCTCCGCCCAATAGCCACCGGCACCTGGCGCCGCTCCCTCTCTCTCGTCCGGTATCGCCGTCAGCACTTCGAGGCGGTCCGCCTGGGTCGGGTCCAGGCAGCGCTCGGCCAGGCCCATGACGCCGCTGAAGCTCCAGGGGTAGCTGCCCGCGTCGCGGGCGATGTCCAGGGCGTCGACGACGGCCCGGCCCAGGGGCTCTGCCCAGGGCACCGCGCACACCCCGAGCAGCCGGAAGGCGTCGGACAGCCCATGGGACGCGATGAACTCGGCGACCCACTCCGCCCGCTCCCCGGCGGGCAGCGCGGAGAGCAGCTTCGCCGGGTCGCGCCAGGCGGCGGGGGCCGCCTCCCCGGCGGTGACCGGCGCGACCGCCGGGGTGCCGAGCAGCGCACGGCACCACTCGGCGCTGCGCTGCCGCACGGCGGCCCGGCACCAGGCCGCGTGCAGATCCGCCTGCCAGCCGTCCGCGACGGGTAGCGCCACGATCTCGGCGGGACCCCGCCCGCCGAACCACTCGGTCCAGCGGTCCAGCGGGGTCGCCTCCACCAACTGGCCCAGCCACCAGGACCGTTTGCCCCGGCCGGAGGGTGGCTTGGGCACGATGCCGTCGCGCTGCATTCCGCTGTCGCACTCGTCCGGCGGGCGGACGGTTATCCGGGGCGTCCGTTCGGCGGCCGTCAGCTCGTCGGAGGTCAGCTCGGCGGCGGTCAGCTCGGCGGCGGTCAGGTCATCGGAACTTCGCCCGTCGTCGGTCAGCCCGTCGTCGGTCCGCCCGTCGGAACTTCGCTCATCGCCGGTCAGCCCGTCGGAACTTCGCCCGTCGTCGGTCCGCCGCTCATCGCCGGTCAGCCCGTCGGCGGTTGACCCCTCGGCGGTCAGCCCATCAGCGGTCGGCTCATCCGTGGTCAGCGACACACAGCCCCGCGACCGCTCGGCCATGCGCGCGGCGAGCGCCGAGTCGGGGAGTGCGGAGAGCAGCTCGGCGGCGGTCGCCCGGACGTTCCGGCTGCGGTCGGACAGCGCCTGTTCGAGGAACGGCTCGTCGGACGGGGAGAGATCGTCACGCAGCGAGTCCAGGAACATCAGCCGGTCCTCGGCGCGCTCGGTCGACCAGGTGCCGCTGAGCAGCGCCAGCCCCGCCGCCGGGTCGCGATGGCGGGCCGCCGCCAGCAGCGACACCCGCTCGGCGAACAGCCCCTCCTCCCACAGCCGCTGTTCCTCGTCCGGTGCGGAGGCCGCCCCGGACGGATCCGGGATCGATGCGGACGTCCGGCCCGCCGCGCCCCGCAGCGCGAACTTCCAGTCCGGGTTGAGCCGGGCCAGCCACAGCCCACGCGGCCCGCCCAGCGTCAGCGCCTCGGCCCGCAGATCGGTGCGGGCGCGGGCCGCGTCGAGCAGCGCCGGAAGCAGGGCGTCGGGCACGCGATAGCCGTGGTGATTGGCCAGCGCGAGCCACTGCGGCAGCAGCTCGGCGAGGTCGGGCGCGGAGCGCGAGCCGCCGCGCCCCGGCGCCGAACGGTCGGCGAGCAGCAGCGCCAGCCTGCTGCGGGCGGCCGCGGGCAGCGCCGGCCGCGGATCCTCGGGCGCCCGGCCCGGCCCCGGCCGGGCGGGCGCGGGCCGCAGCCCGGCCCGCCGCCGCACGGTGCTGAGCGCGGCCGCGTCCAGCAGGGCGGACGGCACGTTCTGCCCGGGGCGCGGTGCGACGGGCGGGGTGCGCCGCTCGGTGCCGAGCAGCGCGGCCGCGACGAGATCGTCCCAGGTCGCGGTGGACGCGGTGGTCGCGGTGGACGTGCTGGACGCGGTGGATGCGACGGGCGTCGTACTGGTCAACGGGTGCCTCCCTGCGCTGCCGTGCCGATGAGCGAGACGGGCGTCGGATCCCAGGTGGTGACGGGGGAGAAGCCGCGATGGCCGCACTCACCGAAGACGGTGACCGGGCCACCACCGGATATCGCCATCAGCTGCCACAGATCGGTGCGCCCCGCGCAGCGCGGATCGACGGGCAGCGCCGAGCCGCTCCGCTCGTCCGCCAGCTGCCATCCGTCGTCCCCCGGCACCGGCACCACATTGGCGAGCACCACCGGCCAGCCGTCCAGCCATGGATCCTCTCCGAGCGCCGCCCCATAGGCCGCCAGCGCGGTCTCGACAGCGCACCCCTCGGGGGCTGGAGGCGCGGTAGCGGGCGCGGCCTCCGCCACCTCCTCGTGCCGGGTGCCGATCGCCGCCCGCAGCGGCCGGGCCGCCGGGTAATACGCGAGGTCCGCGTCGAGCACCAGGCCGATGGGCAGCGCGAGCTCGGGGGACTGGCCGGGGGCGCTGAACGAGAGCAGCAGCGCCATACGGTGCGTACGCTCGCCCCGCAGCCAGATCCGGCGCGTGGTCAGCCTGCCGTCCGTGCCGTCCTGGCGGCCCAGGACCAGCCAGCGGTCCCGGATCGCCTCCTCCGTCGCCAGCAGCTCGGCCACCGGTGTCGTGAGGCCCACGCGGGTGCGCGTAGTGGCGGCCAGCTTCTCCGGGAGGCCGTCCAGGTGGAGAAAGCCCAGGTTGAGCAGGTGGGCCAGCGCGCATTCCTCCAGTAGTCGGCCGGGCCACCCCGGACCGGACGACGGAATCGCGGCCAGCTCCCGCACCCGCGCCTCAAGACCCGGTGCCTGGGCGTCGATCATCCGCGCGGCCGTCTCGTCCCACGCCCCGTACCCGGCGCGGTCGGCGGAGGCCAGACCGTCGCGGAGCAGATCGGCGAGTCGCCGCTCCAACTCCGTGGCGCCCGCGGCGATGCGCTGGACCCGACGCTCGGCGCGGCGGCGCGCCGCCTCCGGATCGGCCGCGGCTCCGCTCCCCCCTTTTCCCGCACCGTCCCCCGTCCCGCCGCCGGGGCCCCGGCCCCCCACCCCCGCCCCGGCGACGATCTGTTGAGCCCCCGACCCCCGGTCGGCCAGCCCCATGCCCGCCCACACCCGCCGCGCCCCCCCCCCGGGCCCCCC
>NZ_JBHYVB010000068.1:0-39723 GCF_042750115.1 Streptomyces sp. NPDC059455 | reverse complement strand
GCGCCCCCCCGCCCGAGCGGGCGCGGGCGCCGCCCGCCCATGCCCCCCCCGCCCCCCGCGGCCCCCGGGCGCGCCCCGCCCCCCCCGCCGCCCCCCGGGCGACGAGCTTTTCGGCCCGCTCCCGCCGGTCGCCGAGCCACTGCCCGGCCCACTCCGGCGGCTCCCCGCCCGCGGGCACGCCCCCCTCGCCGGACGTCCACAACAGCAGCAGACCCAGCGCGTGCTTGCACGGGAATTTCCGGCTCGGACAACTGCACCGATATCCGGGCCCGTTCAGATCGACCACAGTCTGGTACGGCGTGCTGCCGCTGCCCGCGCACAGCCCCCACACCGCCCGCCCGTGCGCGCCCGCGCCCGACCACTTGCCGGCCGCGGCGAGCCTGCCGCCCGCCGTGCGCGACGCGGCGTCAGGAGCCAGGGCCAGCACCTGTTCCGCCGTCCAGCGTTCCCCCTGCGGATTCATGTCTGCGACGGTACGGGCACCCACTGACAATTGCTCTGACCTGCGCATTCCCTGACGGGGGGCCGGTTGTCAGTGGGGTGGTGCAGTGTGGTTCACGCGTCCGGAAACGGAACGAGGAAACGAGTCGTGGGGGAGCTGTGACCGTCACTGTGCCCGGAACCGAATCCACCGATACGAGCGGGGCGGCAGGGGCCGCCGGAGCCGCGGAAGCGCTGCGTCCACACGCGGAGGACGCCTTCGCCGCCGAGCTGAGCGCGCTGGCCGCGGCCGACGACCGCCCGCGGCCCGCACGATGGCGGCTGTCGCCGTGGGCGGTCGCCACCTATCTGCTCGGCGGCACGCTGCCCGACGGCACCGTGATCACACCCAAGTACGTGGGCCCGCGCCGCATCGTCGAGGTCGCCGTCACCACCCTCGCGACCGACCGCGCCCTGCTGTTGCTGGGCGTGCCCGGCACCGCCAAGACATGGGTCTCGGAGCATCTGGCGGCGGCGGTCAGCGGTGACTCGACCCTCCTGGTCCAGGGCACCGCCGGGACACCCGAGGAGGCCATCCGGTACGGGTGGAACTACGCCCAGCTCCTCGCCCACGGCCCGAGCCGGGACGCGCTCGTGCCGAGCCCGGTGATGCGCGCGATGGCGGACGGCATGACCGCGCGCGTGGAGGAGCTGACACGCGTCCCGGCCGATGTGCAGGACACGCTGATCACCATCCTGTCCGAGAAGACGCTGCCGATCCCGGAGCTGGGGGATGAGGTCCAGGCGGTGCGCGGCTTCAACCTGATCGCCACCGCCAACGACCGCGACCGCGGGGTCAACGAACTCTCCAGCGCCCTGCGCCGCCGCTTCAACACGGTCGTGCTGCCGCTGCCCGCGACCCCGGAGGACGAGGTCGACATCGTCTCCCGCCGCGTCGCCCAGATCGGCCGCTCGCTGGAGCTCCCGGAGCTCCCGGAGGGCGTCGAGGAGATCCGCCGGGTGGTCACGGTCTTCCGCGAGCTGCGCGACGGAGTGACCGGCGACGGCCGTACGAAGCTGAAGTCGCCCTCCGGCACGCTGTCCACGGCCGAGGCCATCTCCGTGGTCACCGGTGGCCTCGCCCTCGCCGCCCACTTCGGCGACGGCGTGCTCAGGTCGGGAGATGTGGCCGCGGGCATCCTGGGCGCGGTCGTCCGCGACCCGGCGGCCGACCGCGTCATCTGGCAGGAGTATCTGGAGACGGTGGTCCGTGAGCGCGAGGGCTGGAAGGACTTCTACCGCGCGTGCCGAGAGGTGACCGCATGACCGGCGCCCCACGGGCGCGGGCCACCGGCCCGTTGCTGCTGGGCGTGCGGCACCACGGGCCCGGGTCGGCGCGGGCGGTACGGGCCGCGCTGGAGGCGTGCCCACCGCGCGTGGTGCTGATCGAGGGGCCGCCGGAGGCGGACGCGATCGTGGGGCTCGCCGCCGAGAAGGACATGCGTCCGCCGGTCGCGCTGCTCGCCCATGCCGCGGACGATCCGGGGCGCGCCGGATTCTGGCCGCTGGCCGGGTTCTCCCCGGAGTGGGCGGCCATCCAGTGGGCGCTGGCCCATGAGGTTCCGGTGCGATTCATCGATCTCCCGGCGGCCAACTCGCTGGCCATGGCGGCGAAGAAGCCCCCGGCGGCCGCGCCGGTCCCGGCGGTTGAGCCCGCCCCGGCCGGTCCGTCTGATCCGGCTGGTCTGGCTGATCCGGCTGGTCCGTCCGGTCCGGCTGGTCTGGCTGATCCGTCCGGTCCGTCCGGTCCGTCCGGTCCGTCCGGTCCGTCCGGTCCGTCCGGTCCCTCGGCCCCGGCCGGTCCGCCCGGTCGGGCAGCCGCGGATGGCCCGGCGGCTGAGCCCGGACCGCTCGATCCGGCGGCCCCCGGTAACCAGGCCGCGCCAGGCGACCAGGCGGTCCCAGGCGACCACGCCCCGGCTGCCCCGGCTGCCCCGGCCGCCGCCTCCGCCGAGCGGATGCGTGTCGATCCGCTGGCCGTCCTCTCCGAGGCTGCCGGATACGACGACCCGGAGCGCTGGTGGGAGGACGTCATCGAGCACCGCGGCACCGGCGGTGCGGATGCGTTCACGGCCGTGGCGGAGGCCATGGAGGCGCTGCGCGCCGAGTACGGGCATGGCGGGCACGAGGACGACGCCGTGCGCGAGGCCCATATGCGGCTGCGGCTGCGCGAGGCGCGGCGGGAGTTCGGGGACGAGGTCGCGGTCGTCTGCGGGGCCTGGCACGTACCGGCGCTGGGGGAGCGGACCACCGCGACCGCCGACCGGAAGCTGCTCAAGGGGCTGCCCAAGGTCAAGACCGAGATCAGCTGGGTGCCGTGGACGCACCGGCGGCTGGCCCGGCACAGCGGATACGGGGCGGGCATCACCTCGCCCGGCTGGTACGACCATCTCTTCCACGCCCCGGACCGGCCCGTCGAGCGCTGGCTCACCAAGGTCGCCGGGCTGCTGCGGGATGAGGACTTCGCGGTGTCCTCGGCCCATGTCATCGAGGCCGTAAGGCTCGCCGAAACCCTGGCCGCCATGCGCGGACGCCCGCTCGCCGGGCTCGCCGAGACCCTCGACGCCGTGAGGGCGGTGATGTGCGACGGCTCCGATGTGCCGATCGCGCTCGTACGGGATCGGCTCGTGGTCGGCGACATCCTGGGCGAAGTGCCCGAGTCGGCTCCGGCGGTGCCGCTCCAGCGCGATCTGACGCGCACCCAGCGCTCGCTGCGGCTCAAGCCCGAGGCGCTGGAGCGCGAGCTGGAGCTGGACCTGCGCAAGGAGACCGACGCGGGACGCAGCCGTCTGCTGCACCGGCTGCGGCTCCTCGGGGTCGACTGGGGCGCCCCGGCCGTCTCGCGCGGCAGCACCGGCACCTTCAGGGAGACCTGGCGGCTGCGGTGGGAGCCGGAGCTGGCCGTGCGGGTCGCCGAGGCGGGGGTGTGGGGCACCACGGTGCTGTCGGCGGCCACCGCCAAGGCGGAGACCGAGGCCCGTAGCGCCAAGGGGCTCGCCGAGGTGACCGAGCTGGCCGAGCGCTGTCTGCTCGCCGGGCTCTCCGGGGCCCTCCCCGTCGTGATGCGCTCGCTCGCCGACCGGGCCGCGCTCGACGCGGACGTCGGCCATCTCGCCCAGGCCCTGCCCGCCCTGGTGCGTTCGGTGCGCTACGGGGACGTGCGGGGCACGGACACCGCCGCGCTCGGCGAGGTCGCGGTCGGGCTGGCCGAGCGGATCCTGGTCGGGCTGCCGCCCGCCTGCGTCGGCCTCGACGCCGACGGCGCCGCCGAGATGCGCCGCCATATGGAGGCCGTACACCGGGCGATCGCCCTGCTGTCGGAAACAGAGACGGCCGGGACGGAGACGGGGACCGGGACAGAAGCCGGGACGCAGCCACACACGCGGACCGACATGTCGACAACAGGCATATCGACAACGGAGACGCGGTCAGCCGAGCCCCACGCCGCCGACGGTCTACGGGCCCGCTGGGCGGCCATGTTGCGCAACCTCGCCGGGCGGGACGGCACCCCCGCCACCCCCGGCCTGATCCGGGGCCGCGCCGCGCGGCTGCTGCTGGACGACGGCCGGCTGGCCGAGGACGAGGCGGCCCGGCTGATGGGGCTCGCGCTCTCGCCCGGGACCCAGCCGCCCGAAGCGGCCTCCTGGATCGAGGGGTTCATCGGTGGCGGCGCGGGCGGCGGCATGCTGCTCGTCCACGACGAGCGGCTGCTCGGCCTGGTCGACCGCTGGCTGATCTCCGTTCCCGCCGAGGCGTTCACCGACGTCCTGCCCCTGCTGCGGCGCACCTTCTCCGCGTACGACACCGGCGTGCGCCGCACCCTGGGCGAGCTGGTCCGCCGGGGCCCCGCGGCCGACGGGCCCACCGGCGTTGGCGGCCAAGGCGCCTCCGCCGCACCCGGCTTCGGCCCCGGGCTGGACCCGGACCGCGCGGTGGCCGTCGTACCGACGGTGCGGCTGCTGCTGGGCCTCGACCCCGCCCCGTACGCCAACGACTCCATGGAGGCAGCCCGATGACGCACGGCGCCCCTCACGGCGATACCGAGCCCCACGTCGATGCCGACCCCCACGGCGGCGCCGATCCTCATGGCGGCCCCGCCCCCAACCACGACAGCCCCCAGAGCGACCAGGAGCGGCTGCGGCGCTGGCGGCTGGTGCTCGGCGGCCAGGGCGCCGACGGCACCGGCTGTTCGCTCAGCGGGGCCGACGCCGCCATGGACCGCACGCTCGAGGCCCTCTACGGCTCCGGAGGCGGCGATGGCGCAGGCGGCAGCGGCACGGCGGCCGGGCGCAGCGGCGGTTCCCAGGGCGCCGGGAGCGGTGCGCGCTCCGGCGGGCTCGGCGGCTCCGCGCCCCAAGTGGCCCGCTGGCTCGGCGACATCCGTACGTACTTCCCCACCTCCGTCGTCCAGGTCATGCAGCGCGACGCCATCGACCGGCTGGGGCTGTCCGCCCTGCTGCTGGAGCCGGAGATGCTGGAGGCCGTGGAGGCGGACGTCCATCTCGTGGGCACGCTGCTGTCGCTCAACAAGGCGATGCCGGAGACGACCAAGAACACCGCGCGGGCCGTTGTCCGTAAGGTCGTCGAGGATCTGGAGAAGCGGCTGGCCACCCGCACCCGCGCCACCCTTACCGGAGCGCTCGACCGCTCCGCCCGGATCAGCCGCCCGCGCCACCGGGACATCGACTGGGACCGCACCATCCGGGCCAACCTCAAGAACTACCTGCCCGACCACCGGACGGTCGTCCCCGAGCGGCTCATCGGATACGGCCGGGCCGCGCGCGGGGTGAAGAAGGACGTGGTGCTGTGCGTCGACCAGTCGGGGTCGATGGCCGCGTCCGTGGTCTACGCCTCGGTCTTCGGTGCCGTGCTCGCCTCGATGCGCTCCCTCGCCACCCGGCTGGTCGTCTTCGACACCTCCGTGGTCGACCTGACCGAGGAGCTCGACGATCCGGTGGACGTCCTCTTCGGCACCCAACTCGGCGGCGGCACCGACATCAACCGCGCGCTGGCCTACTGCCAGTCGCAGATCACCCGGCCCGCCGACACCGTCGTCGTCCTCATCAGCGATCTCTACGAGGGCGGCATACGCGAGGAGATGCTGGGCCGGGTCGCCGCGATGAAGGCGTCCGGGGTGCAGTTCGTGACGCTGCTCGCGCTCTCCGACGAGGGGGCGCCGAGCTACGACCGTGAGCACGCGGCGGCGCTCGCCGCGCTGGGCGCGCCCGCCTTCGCCTGCACCCCCGATCTCTTCCCCGACGTGTGGGCCGCGGCCATCGAACGACGCCAACTGCCCATACCGGACATGGCGATGCATCAGTGATCCGGGGCTTGCGCCGACCCCTGTGGGTCGTGCAAGGATCATCCCCGTCGCCCAGGACATGAATCCAGCCATCCGGTTGGCGATGTCGTCCTGCTTCGGCGGCCCACAAGCCGTATCGCCACGCTTACGTGCCCGTTGTACGCCTCGTACTCAGGGAAGGCCCCGCTCGTGTCTGTCGCGTCCGCCATGCCTGTCGCCGTGCGCCTGCCGCGCACGGTGGCCGCGCGGCGGGCGCTGCTGGCGGCGCTCTTCCTCGGTGGCTTCCTCGCGCTGGCGTTCCTCTTCGGCGGCAGCGCTCACGCCGCCGAGCGGAGCGGCCAGGGCGAGGCCACCGGCGCGTCGATCGACCGCTCCAACGCGTCCCGGCTGCGCGACCCCTCGGGTGTCGAGCAGGCGCGGCAGCAGGTGGAGCGGCACGCACCGCCCATGGTGGCGCGTACCGCTGACACCGCGGAGGACGGCGTACGGGAGACCGTGCGGCCCATCCAGGAGCCGGTCGAGCAGCAGGCACAGAAGATCACCAAGCCGATAGGCGACCTGGTCGACGGCGCCACCAGCGGCGAGCTGCCGGTGCGCCTTCCCGAGGTCGGCATCGGCGACGCGATCGGCGTGGGCCCTCAGGACTCCGCGGCGCACCACGGCCCGGCCGCCGAGCATCACGCGGCCAAGGCCGAGCCGGTGACCGTGCACAAGGCGGCGCCCGCGGCGCCGGAGCCGATGGGGCCCCGGGCACACGCCCAGCCCGTCATCGCGTACGACGACGCGGCCGTCTCCCACGACGGGCACGGGCCCGTCGTCCGGGCGGCCGTCTCCGGCACCGGTCCGGACGGTGGCGCCCCGGCGCCGCTGCCTCTTCCGCGGTCCCCGCTCGGGGTCACCTCCCAGTGCACCGGCGACAGCGGCGCTTCCCGTGGTGGGAACACCCAGGCCGCTCTTCCGCCGTCCGGCGTGCCGTCCTTCGGGCTGAAGCCCGGTACGGTCCGTGCGGAGAGCTCGGCGCCGACGCGCGAGCGGTTCAACGAAGTCCTCGAATTCCCCGGCTAGGGCAGACCTCACCCCCGTCTGTTGAGACCTGCCGCGCGGGGGCGGGTCAGGTCTGCCCGTCCGAAACCCCTCTTGACTTTCGAAGGACTTCCTCCACTATGCGCAACAACCTTCGCCGCTCCATCCTCGTAGCCGCTGCCGCCACCGGTATCTGGGCCCTCGGCTCGGCCGCCGCCTCTGCCGCCGAGAACCCGGCCGTTCCCTCCACCGACGGTGTGACCAGCACCGTGGACGGCGTGACCAAGACGGTGAACAAGACCGTGTCGACCGACCAGGTGACCAAGACGGTCGACGGTGTGACCGGCGGCCTGGCCGACACCTCCAAGGTGACCGACACCGCGAAGAAGACCGCGGACGGCGCCGCCTCCACCGTCGACGGCGTCACCGCCCCGGTGCGGGACCGCGTCCCCGGCGCCGAGAACCTGCCGCGGGTCTCGGATGTCACCAAGACCGTCGAGCACACCACCGACGGCCTGACCGGCGACGTCGCCGGCAAGCCGGACAAGGTCGTCAAGAAGGCCCACAAGGCCGTCAAGGGCGTCGAGAAGACCGTCAAGAAGACCACCGACCTCGACCTGCCCACCGGCGAGGTCCCCGGCGTCGTGCCCAGCCTGCCCGGCCTCGGCGGCCTGCCGACCCTGCCCGACACCTCCACGCTGCCCACCGGCGCGCTGCCGAACGTCGACGGCGTCACGGGCCAGCTGCCCACCGAGCTCCCCGCCACCCCGAAGCTGCCCACCGCCCCGGGTTCGGCCAATGACCTGCTCGCCTCCCTCTCCGGCGCCGGCATCCGCCCGGAGGAGCTGACCGGCAAGGTCCAGGGTGTCGTCGGCACCACCAAGCCGGTCGTCGACGGTGCGGCCTCGGACGTGCTGCCGCCCGCCGTGTACCGCCTCGTGGTCAAGGTCGTCCCGGTCGCCGAGCGGACCGTGGGTGACACCGGTTCGCTGGCCGACGACGCCGTGGCCCGCACCACCCCGTACGTGGACGTCGTGACCGGCAGCGCCCAGGGCTTCGCGCTGGGCACCGCCTCCAACGTGGTTCCGGCCGCGCAGGACACTGTCGAGCGCCTGGTGCCGGTCGTGGTGAGCGTGCCGTCCACCGCCGTTCCGTTCGCGCAGGACGTGGCGGGCACCACCGTGCCGTTCGCCCACGGGCTGGCCACCGGCGTGGTCGCGAACGCCCAGACCACCGTGGGGAACGCCAAGGACGGTGTGCTGAGCCTGCTCCCGGCGGTGCCCACCGACCTGACCGACGTCGCCAACATCCCGGCCCTCCCGGTGCTGCCGGCCGACCTGCCGCAGCTCCCGGCCGACCTGCCGACCGTTCCGGCCGACCTCCCGCAGCTCCCCGCCGACCTCCCGCAGGTTCCGGCTGAGCTGCCCCAGCTGCCGGCCGACCTGCCGCAGCTCCCCGCGGACCTGCCGACCGTCCCGGCCGACCTCCCGCAGCTGCCCACCGACCTGCCGCAGCTCCCGACCGTTCCGGCCGACCTGCCGCAGCTGCCCACCGTTCCGGCCGACCTCCCGCAGCTCCCGGCGGACCTGCCCTCCGTGCCGGTCCAGCTGCCGACCGTTCCGGGCACGCTCCCGACCGTCTGATCGCTCCGGCGGGCGTCAGGCAGTCAGGCCGTGAAGGCCATACAGGCTGCGAAGCCGTAAAACCGTAAGGCAAGCGTCATCGACCGGGCAGCCCTCGTTGGGGAGGGGGCTGCCCGGTTGTCGTAGGGAGATAGATGGAAACGGTCGCGATCTGTGACCGTAATCACCGCTCCAGTGTGATCTGCGATTTAGGGCCGCACGGCCCACGGAGATAACCTGCGAGACGGACATGCCGCGTACCCGGCGAACGTGTGCCGCCCTCGTTATAGATCGCGTCCTCACGCTGCCCCCGCGGCACGCCCGCGCAGATAACGACCGCGATATCCAGGGAAAAGGGACGGACGCGCGTGGACCTGTTCGAATACCAGGCGAGGGACCTCTTCGCCAAGCACGGTGTACCGGTGCTGGCCGGTGAAGTCATCGACACGCCTGAGGCGGCGCGCGAGGTGGCCGAGCGCCTGGGCGGCCGCGCGGTCGTCAAGGCGCAGGTCAAGGTCGGCGGGCGCGGTAAGGCGGGCGGCGTCAAGCTGGCCTCCGACCCGGGTGACGCCGTCGAGAAGGCCGGCCAGATTCTGGGCATGGACATCAAGGGCCACACGGTCCACAAGGTGATGCTCGCCCAGACCGCGGACATCAAGGAGGAGTACTACGTCTCCTTCCTGCTGGACCGCACCAACCGGACCTTCCTCGCCATGGCCTCCGTCGAGGGCGGCGTGGAGATCGAGGTCGTCGCGGAGCAGAACCCCGAGGCGCTCGCCAAGATCCCGGTGGACGCCATCGAGGGCGTGACCCAGGAGAAGGCCGCCGAGATCGTCGCCGCCGCGAAGTTCCCGGCGGAGATCGCGGACCAGGTCGTCGCGGTCCTGCAGAAGCTGTGGACCGTCTTCATCAACGAAGACGCCCTGCTCGTCGAGGTCAACCCGCTGGTCAAGACCGAAGACGGCAAGGTCATCGCGCTGGACGGCAAGGTCTCCCTGGACGAGAACGCCGCGTTCCGGCAGCCGGAGCACGAGGCGCTCGAGGACAAGGCCGCGGCCAACCCGCTCGAGGCGGCGGCCAAGGCGAAGGGCCTCAACTACGTCAAGCTCGACGGCGAGGTCGGCATCATCGGCAACGGCGCGGGTCTGGTCATGTCCACCCTCGACGTCGTCGCCTACGCGGGCGAGACCCACGGCAACGTCAAGCCCGCCAACTTCCTCGACATCGGTGGTGGCGCCTCCGCCGAGGTGATGGCCAACGGTCTCGAGATCATCCTCGGCGACCCGGACGTCAAGTCGGTCTTCGTCAATGTCTTCGGTGGCATCACCGCCTGTGACGCGGTCGCCAACGGCATCGTCCAGGCCCTGGAGCTGCTGAAGTCCAAGGGCGAGGACGTCAGCAAGCCGCTGGTCGTGCGCCTCGACGGCAACAACGCGGAGCTGGGTCGCAAGATCCTCACCGACGCCAACCACCCGCTCGTTCAGCAGGTGGACACCATGGACGGCGCGGCCGAGCGTGCCGCCGAGCTGGCTGCGAAGTAAGGGACGAGGTCACCAGAAACCATGGCTATCTTCCTCACCAAGGAAAGCAAGGTCATCGTCCAGGGGATGACCGGGTCCGAGGGGCAGAAGCACACCCGTCGGATGCTTGCCTCGGGCACCAACATCGTCGGCGGCGTGAACCCGCGCAAGGCCGGCACCACCGTGGACTTCGACGGCGCCGAGATCCCGGTATTCGGCTCCGTCAAGGAGGCCGTCGACGCCACCGGCGCCGATGTCACGGTCATCTTCGTCCCGGAGAAGTTCACCAAGAGCGCGGTCATCGAGGCGATCGACGCCGAGATTCCGCTCGCCGTCGTGATCACCGAGGGCATCGCGGTCCACGACTCCGCCAACTTCTGGGCCTACGCGGGCAAGAAGGGCAACAAGACGCGCATCATCGGCCCGAACTGCCCGGGTCTGATCACGCCGGGTCAGTCGAACGCGGGCATCATCCCGGCCGACATCACCAAGCCCGGCCGGATCGGTCTGGTGTCGAAGTCCGGCACGCTGACCTACCAGATGATGTACGAGCTGCGGGACATCGGCTTCTCGTCCTGCGTGGGCATCGGCGGTGACCCGATCATCGGCACCACCCACATCGACGCCCTCGCCGCCTTCGAGGCCGACCCCGACACCGACCTGATCGTGATGATCGGCGAGATCGGCGGCGACGCCGAGGAGCGGGCAGCGGACTTCATCAAGGCCAACGTCACCAAGCCGGTCGTCGGCTATGTGGCGGGCTTCACCGCCCCCGAGGGCAAGACGATGGGCCACGCGGGCGCCATCGTCTCCGGTTCCTCCGGCACCGCCCAGGCGAAGAAGGAGGCCCTCGAGGCCGCGGGCGTGAAGGTCGGCAAGACCCCGTCCGAGACCGCGCGCCTGGCGCGCGCCGCGCTGGCCGGCTGACGCCGCCACGGCTCGATGCCGCGGGCCCGTACCACCCCATGGTGGTGCGGGCCCGCGGCGTTCCCGGGCGACGGATACCCGGGCGGAACGCGGCAAGCCACCCATCCATACCACCACGCTATAAAAGACGCATAAGCGGACTTGTCGCGACACGGCGACCAAACCCTTGATGTAGGGATGAAACGGCTGTTATTGGCAGCATGGTCACGTGACGCAAACGACCGATCGCAGCCCGTCGGTGTCCGCACGCGACCGCTCAGCCCCCCGGCGCTCCTCCGCCATCAGGGAGGCGTTCCTCGGCGGTGTGGTCGCCGCGGGGCTCGGCCTCGGCACGCTCGCCGTGGTCGTACTGCTGCTGTGGATCACTTCCTCGTCCCCCGAGAGCAGCCCCGACGGAGCCCTGCATGTCGCCGCCGACCTGTGGCTGCTCGGCCATGGCGCCGACCTCGTGCGCACCGAGACGCTCTCCGGCCACACCGCGCCCGTCGGGCTGACCCCGCTGCTGCTCAGCGTGGTGCCGTGCTGGCTGCTGTACCGAGCCGCCCAGCACGCCGTCTACCAAGGGGAGCCCGAAGAGGGCGACGGGCAGTGGGTGCCCGAGGAGTCCGTCGCCGATCCGCGCACCGCCTTCGCCTGGGTGACCGGCGGCTATCTCCTGGTGGGCACCGCCGCCGTGGTGTACACCTCGGCCGGACCGCTGCGAGTCGATCCGCTCAGCGCGCTGCTGCATCTGCCGGTCGTCGCCGGGGCCATCGCCGCCGTCGGCGTGTGGACGGCTGATGGACGGTTCCCGCTCCGCCTGCCGGGACGGGTGAGCGAGAGACTGCGGCGGCTCCCCGGCGCCGAATGGACCGTAAGGACGGCCGTGTCGCTGGCCGCGCGCAGCTGGTGCCGGCGCCGCCGGTTGGCCGCCGCGCTACGGGCCGGGACCAGCGGTCTCGTCGTCCTGCTCGGCAGCGGTGCGCTCCTTACGGCGACGTCGATGCTGAGCCACGCGGGCGCCGTGCAGGTGACCTTCCTCAACCTCAGCGATGTGTGGTCGGGGCGGTTCGCGGTGCTGCTGGTGAGCCTGGCGCTGCTGCCGAACGCGATCGTCTGGGGCGCCGCGTATGGGGTCGGGGCGGGGTTCACGGTCGGCGGCGGCAGTGTGGTCGCGCCGCTGGGCATCACCTCCTACCCCCAGCTGCCGCACTTCCCCCTGGTCGCCGCGCTGCCCACGGACGGCTCCGGCGGACCGCTGGTCTGGCTCACGGGGATCGCGGCCGGGGCGTCGGTGGCCTGGTTCATCGGGATCGCGGCGGTGCGGCGGCCCGGCAAGGGCGAGCCCAGATCGCCCTGGGGCTGGGCCGAGACGCTCGTGCTCGCCGCGCTGGCGGCGGTCGGCTGCGCGGCCGCGATGGCGCTGCTGGCCGGGTTCTCGGGCGGACCGCTGGGCATCGGCATCCTCGCCGACCTCGGCCCGAGCTGGTGGCGCACGGGCATGATCACGCTGGCCTGGACCGGAGTGATCGGGGTGCCCGGCGCGATGGTGCTGCGCTGGTACCGGCTGTGCGTCCCCACCAGGGCCTCCTGGCCGGAGTGGAAGGCGGCGCGGGCGGAGCGCCGGACGGCGCGCGGACAGGCCCGTACGGCGGCCAGGGAGGCCCGTACGGAGGCCAAGGCCGCCCGCGCGGCGCGGGCCGCGGCCGAGGCGGAAGCGCGGGCGGCGGTGCTGCCCACGGTCTCGCCCATGGAGTCCGCCGAGGTGCGCGAGGCGATGGCCGAACCGTGGTGGCAGTGGCTGCGCCCCGGGGCGTCGGGCGCCGACCGCAAACGGAACCGTAAGGCGGCCTCCGGCGCCGGTGCGGAGACGGGACGGGAGACCGGACGCGAAACCGGTGTGGGCACGATGGCCGGGCTCGCGACCCCCGCGGGCACCCCGGACGCCACCGGGGCGGCCCGGCCGCGCCGCTGGGCGCTGAGCCGGAAGCGCGTTCCCGAGCCGCAGCCGCCCGTCGAGTCCCAGCCCGCCCCGAACCCCCTGCGTGTGGAGCCCCCGTCCCCGCCGGACGACGCCCGCCGCGAACCGTAAGGCGGACGGCAGGCGGGCACGAGCCGTCCGCCGTGCGGGCTCGGTGCCGTCAGTCCTGCGTGCTCAGCAGGGGGCGGAGCTGCTCGGGGAGCAAGGTTTCGCAGTCGTGGCGCGAGGTCTGCGTAAGGGCGTCGTCCACGCAGGTGTAGTAGTCGCTGTAGACGACCTGGAAGCTGAACGTCGCCGCGACGATCGCGAGCGCGAGCCCGCCCGTCACCAGACCGCTGATCGCCGCCGTCGACTGCGGCTTCGCCGGGCCGCTGCCGGGCGCGGGCAGCGCCGCCGGGGTGGCGCCCGGAGGCGGGGGCGGGGCGTTCAGGGGCGCGGCCGCGGCCGGGGACGGCGCCGTACGGCGCGGCTTGGCCCGCAGCGAGCTGATGCCCCAGTACAGGGCCAGCACCCCGAGCAGCAGCGCGATCTGCGGCAGGCTGAAGAGCGCGAAGAAGAACGCCCACATGCCCGACAGCAGCGCGTACCGGGCGCGCCGCTGGGCCGGGTCGTTGGGGTCCCAGCGCGGGCCGCCGGGCCCGCCGGGGCCGGAGGGGCGGTTGGAACCAGGGCCGGCGCCGAAGCCGCCGCTCTGGCGGCCGGGCTGGCGGCTGCTCCACTGGCTGCCCCAGGCCGGGGGCTGCTGCGGCTGCTGACCGCTCTGGTCGCCGTCCGGCCCGTCCTGGCCGCCCTGGGCCCCCGGGCGGCCCTCGTCGCTCTCGCCGCCGGAGCCGTCCGGCCGGTGGCGGGGCCGCCAGGGCTGGTCCGGCCTGCCCTCGGGCGGCGGGGCGAACGGATTGTCCTCGTGCTGGTCCCCGTTCGGCCCGCCGGGGGCGGACGAGGACGAGGAGGACGACGACTGCTGCTCCCGGAGCAGCGGCGTCGTGCGCGACATGCGGGCGCGCCTCATCGCCGCCCCCGGGCCTGGGCGGGGGGCGGAGTGAGGCGATGAGCCGCGCGGCGGCGTCGGTCCGGCATGTGGAGTGTGTCTTCCCCTTGTGTCGTCGTCCTGCACGCCGCGGCGGGTACGGCCTGGTGCCGCACGGCGCGGGTACGGCCGGTGCCGTACGCCTCGGGGCGCGGGCGCGGCGGTCGTTCCCACGGCGTCAGTGGCGTCAGTTGCATTCGCAGTCCAGACGCTACCTCCCGTGCCCGCCCCCGTCCCCTGGGGGCGGCTTCGTGTGCCGGTATCGTTGCTGACGGTCGGCGGCTTCGTAGAGTTCCCCGGAATTGATGAGTCCGCGACCTTGTACGACCACACAAACGGCAGCACCGCCCGCGAGAAAGAGCCCCGCCGTGGCCTCCCCGCCTTCCCCCGCCAGTCCTGCGCGCCCCGGGCGCCCGGTCCGTCTCGTCGTCCTCGTCTCCGGCTCCGGTACGAATCTTCAGGCGCTGCTCGACGTCATCGCCGCCGAGGGCGTGGCCCGCTACGGCGCCGAGGTGGTGGCCGTGGGCGCCGACCGCGACGGCATCGAGGGCCTGGCGCGCGCCGAGGACGCCGGGATCCCCACATTCGTGTGCCGGGTCAAGGACCACGCCGGCCGCGCCGAGTGGGACGCCGCCCTGGCGGAGGCCACCGCCGCCCATGAGCCGGACCTGGTCGTCTCGGCCGGGTTCATGAAGATCCTGGGCCGGGAGTTCCTCGCCCGGTTCGGCGGCCGCTGCGTCAACACCCATCCCGCGCTGCTCCCCAGCTTTCCCGGCGCCCATGGCGTGCGCGACGCGCTCGCGCACGGTGTGAAGGTGACCGGATGCACCGTCCACTTCGTCGACGACGGCGTCGACACCGGCCCGATCATCGCCCAGGGCGTGGTCGAGGTCCGGGACGAGGACGACGAGTCCGCTCTCCATGAGCGGATCAAGGAAGTCGAGCGCTCGCTGCTCGTCGAGGTCGTGGGGCGTCTGGCCCGTCACGGCTACCGCATAGAGGGACGAAAGGTAAGGATCCCGTGACCGCCGAAGGTACCAAGCGGCCCATCCGCCGCGCGCTGGTCAGCGTCTACGACAAGACGGGTCTCGAGGAGCTGGCCCGAGGGCTGCACGCGGCGGGTGTCCAGCTCGTCTCGACTGGCTCGACGGCCGCCAAGATCGCCGCCGCCGGGGTCCCGGTCACCAAGGTCGAGGAGCTGACCGGCTTCCCCGAGTGTCTCGACGGCCGCGTCAAGACGCTGCACCCGCGCGTCCACGCGGGCATCCTGGCCGACCAGCGGCTCGACTCCCACCGCGAGCAGCTGCGGGAGCTGGGCGTGGAGCCCTTCGAGCTGGTCGTGGTCAACCTCTATCCGTTCCGCGAGACGGTCGCCTCCGGCGCCGCGCCGGACGAGTGCGTCGAGCAGATCGACATCGGTGGCCCCTCCATGGTCCGGGCCGCCGCCAAGAATCACCCGTCCGTGGCCGTGGTCGTCAACCCCGAGCGGTACGGCGACGTCCTCAAGGCCGCCGCGGAGGGCGGTTTCGACCTGGAGCGGCGCAAGCGGCTGGCGGCCGAGGCGTTCCAGCACACCGCCGCCTACGACGTGGCGGTGGCCAACTGGTTCGCGGCCGACTACGCGGCGGCGGACGACTCCTCCTTCCCGGACTTCCTGGGCGCCACCATCACCCGTAAGAACGTGCTGCGCTACGGCGAGAACCCGCATCAGCCCGCCGCCCTCTACACCGACGGCAGCGGTAAGGGGCTCGCGGAGGCCGAGCAGCTGCACGGCAAGGAGATGTCGTTCAACAACTACACGGACACCGAGGCCGCCCGTCGGGCCGCGTACGACCACACCGAGCCCTGTGTCGCGATCATCAAGCACGCCAACCCGTGCGGGATCGCGGTCGGGGCGGACGTCGCCGAAGCGCACCGTAAGGCGCACGCCTGCGACCCGCTGTCGGCCTTCGGCGGGGTGATCGCCGTCAACCGCCCGGTGTCGGTCGCCATGGCCGAGCAGGTCGCCGAGATCTTCACCGAGGTCATCGTCGCCCCGGCCTACGAGGACGGCGCGGTCGAGGCGCTCGCCCGTAAGAAGAACATCCGGGTGCTGCGCTGCGCGGAGTCGCCGGTGGCGGCCGCCGAGCAGCGCCCCATCGAGGGCGGCACGCTCGTCCAGGTCAAGGACCGTCTCCAGGCCGAGGGCGACGACCCGGCCAACTGGACCCTCGCCACGGGTGCGGCACTGGACGCCGACGGCCTCGCCGAGCTGGCCTTCGCCTGGCGCTCCTGCCGCGCGGTGAAGTCCAACGCGATCCTGCTCGCCAAGGGCGGCGCCACGGTCGGCGTCGGCATGGGCCAGGTCAACCGCGTGGACTCGGCGAAGCTGGCCGTCGAGCGGGCCGGTGCCGAGCGGGCCGCCGGTTCGTACGCCGCCTCCGACGCCTTCTTCCCGTTCCCGGACGGCTTCGAGGTGCTGGCCGAGGCGGGTGTGAAGGCCGTGGTGCAGCCGGGCGGCTCGGTCCGTGACGAGGCGGTGGTGGAGGCCGCTCAGAAGGCGGGTGTGACCATGTACTTCACGGGCACGCGCCACTTCTTCCACTGAGCGAGTACCGAGTGCCGGCGAGCGAGCACCGGGCGATCGCTGAGCGAGCACAGGAGGCCGCACCCCGACCGGATCACGGGGTGCGGCCTTCGCCGGTCCGGTCCCGACCGGCCCCTGATTGGATCCGACGTCCCCGCATCCGGGAGGATGAAGTCATGACCGCCCAGATTCTCGATGGCAAGGCAACCGCAGCCGCGATCAAGTCCGATCTCGTCAGCCGAGTGGAGGCGCTGAAGGCCAAGGGCATCCATCCCGGCCTCGGGACCGTGCTGGTGGGCGAGGACCCCGGCAGCAAGTGGTACGTGGCGGGCAAGCACCGCGACTGCGCCGAGATCGGCATCGCCTCCATCCGGCGCGACCTGCCCGAGACCGCCACCCAGGAGGAGATCGAGGCGGCGGTCCGGGAGCTCAACGAGGACCCGTCCTGCACCGGCTATATCGTCCAGCTGCCGCTCCCCAAGGGCATCGACACCAACCGGGTGCTGGAGCTGATCGACCCGGCCAAGGACGCCGACGGGCTGCACCCGATGAACCTCGGCCGCCTCGTGCTCAACGAGAGCGGCCCGCTGCCGTGCACGCCCCAGGGCGTCATCCAGCTGCTGCGCCACCACGGTGTGGAGATCAACGGCGCGCATGTGGTGGTCGTCGGCCGCGGCATCACCGTCGGCCGGTCGATCGGGCTGCTGCTGACCCGCCGCTCGGAGAACGCGACGGTCACCCTCTGCCACACCGGCACCCGCGACCTGCCCGGCATCCTGCGCCAGGCCGACATCATCGTGGCGGCCGCCGGGGTGCGGCACCTGGTCAAGCCGGAGGACGTCAAGCCGGGCGCCGCGGTGCTCGACGTGGGCGTCAGCCGGGACGAGCACGGCAAGATCGCCGGCGATGTGCACCCCGGTGTCACCGAGGTCGCGGGCTGGCTCTCGCCGAACCCGGGCGGGGTCGGCCCCATGACCCGCGCCCAGCTGCTGGTCAATGTGGTGGAGGCCGCGGAGCGGGACGCGAAGGCGGCCGCCGACGCCGGTGCCGGCCATGACGGCTGAGGCGAGCGAGCCGGCGGCCGGGGAACAGCGGCAGGAGCCGCCCGCGTCGCCCGCGTCGCCCGCGGGGCAGCCGCCCGCGGGGCCCGGCCGGTTCATCCGCGGATCGCGCCGCTTTCCGCTGATCACCCGGGACACCGCGCGTCCGGAGGGCGGCGGCCGGGCCGCGCCCGGTGCCGCTCCGGCGCCCGCCCGGCAGTGGCCGCTGCTCACGGTGATGGGCGGGGTGGGCCTGGGGCTGCTGATCGTCGCCCTGGACGCGTTCCGCGCGGGCACGGTGCTGATCGGGCTGTCCCTGCTGGCGGGCGCCTTCCTCCGGTGGGCGCTGCCCGAGGTGGGGATGCTCGCGGTGCGGTCGCGCTTCACCGACATGCTGACCTACGGACTGCTGGGCGCGGCGATCGTGCTGCTGTCCCTGATGGCCCAGCCGGATCCGTGGGTGTCGATCCCGTTCCTTGACGACGTGGTGCATTTCACGGTGCGCTAGCCGATGGCGTTGAAACGGCGGCCCGTCCTCTCCCCCGTGGAAGGACGGGCCGCCGTCATTGTGGCCGGATCCGAATGGTCCGGCGGCGGTCCGCCCTCTCCCCCGAAGAAGGACGGACCGCCTGGTAATCAGGGTTGTGTGTGAGCTGTGCAGGATCAATGAGCGTGGGGACCCTGTGGCGCGGAAGTGACCGTTCCAGCACGAGGTCTCGGCCGTGCAACGACGAGCCGGGTGTGGGGGAGTGCGTACCGGTGCACGAAATGCTCCGATGCGCCCCCGCCCGACGAGCTGACATCCTGGGGCAAGGCATCCCTTTGGGTAGTCAGTTCGGGGCTCGGGGACGCCAACAGCGGCCGCAGCACGGGAGATTGACAGGTACGGGCGGGGGACAGGGGGAGGCAATGCCTCGTTGGAGGGACTTACCGGAGGAACTCGATCCGCAGGTCCGGGAGTTCACCGGCCAGCTGCGCACGCTCGTCGAGCGCAGCGGGTTGAGCGTCGTCGCCGTCGCCGATCGCACCGGCTACAGCAAGAGTTCCTGGGAGCGCTACCTCAACGGACGGCTGCTGCCCCCGCGGGGCGCGGTGGAGGCCCTGGCCGAGACCACCGGCGCCGATGTCCACCACCTCAGCACGCTGTGGGAGCTCGCGGAGCGGGCCTGGAGCCGCTCCGAGATGCGGCACGACGCCACGATGGAGGCCATCAGCGTCGCGCGGGCGCGGGCCGCCATCGAGCAGTTCGACCCGGCGGCGCAGGGGGTGGACGCCGGTAAGAACGGCCGCTCACCGGGGAAGGACCGGCCGAGGGTCGAACCGCCCGATCCGGAGCAGCCGCTGGTCGCGACGGCCCCGGTGTTCCCGGCCCGCGCGGCCTCGGCCGGACAGCCACCGGACTCCGCCGGGCCGCCGTCGGCCGCGTCGTCCCCTTCGTCGTCGCCCTCATCGCCGTCGTCGCCGTCCCCGAGGGGACGGAGGCGTGTCGCGCTGTTCGCCGGGGGCCTCGTCGGCGCGCTCCTGCTCGTCGCCGGTGCCGTCCTTCTGGTCGACGCGGGCGGCGACGGCGAGAAGCGCGGGGAGCGGCCGCCCACCGCACCGGCCACCAGCGCGCGTCAGCAGTTGCCGGAGGGCGTGAAGTGCGCCGGGCAGGACTGCACCGGCCAGGATCCGCAGGCCATGGGATGCGGCACCGCCGCGACGACGACGGCGGACGTCACCGTCGGCACCGCGTATGTCGAGGTCCGCTACAGCAAGACCTGCAAAGCCGCCTGGGCCCGGATCGCCCGGGCCGCCCCGGGCGACGTCATTGAGGTCAAGGCGCCGGGCGTGAACGGCGGCGCGGCCCGCTCGCAGCGCGGCAGAGTCGACGACGACGGCGATGCCTACACCAAGATGATCTCGGTGGGCTCCGCCGCGCGGGCCACTGCCTGCGCCTCCCTCGGCGGCGGTACGCGCGCCTGCACGGCTCCCGGCCGAGGGTGAGCGCGGGGGAGCGAGGCCTTTCCGGGAGGCCGCTCGGAGAGCCCGTCCGGGAGCCCGCCCGGAGCCGGTTCGGGAGCTCGTCCGGAGCCCGTCCGAGAGCCCGTCCGGAGGAATTCGTAAAACCGGGGGGAATGAGCCGGGGGAATCGGGGCAGGCGCTGCCCGAGCCCCCCCACGGGTGCGGCACTGGGCGGCCGCCTGCACTCCCCCTCCTGGCAGGCGGCCGCCCAAGTGCGCGGTGGTCCCACATACGCGGTGGTCCGGAACGCACGGTGAGCGGTTACACAATGGCCCGAGAGAACGTGGGTCAGGTGCCGTCGGATAGCCTGACGCAAGTATCTCGACACCAAGAGATCTTGGACTGACAACACAGCGCAGGAGACCGCCATGACCCGCACTCCCGTCACCGTCACCGTCACCGGCGCGGCCGGCCAGATCGGCTACGCGCTGCTCTTCCGCATCGCCTCCGGTCAGCTCCTCGGCGCGGACGTGCCGGTCAAACTGCGTCTCCTGGAGATCCCGCAGGGACTGAAGGCCGCCGAGGGCACCGCGATGGAGCTCGACGACTGCGCCTTCCCGCTGCTCCAGGGCATCGACATCTCCGATGACCCGAACGTGGGCTTCGACGGTGCGAACGTCGCGCTGCTGGTCGGCGCCCGCCCGCGCACCAAGGGCATGGAGCGCGGCGATCTGCTGGAGGCCAACGGCGGCATCTTCAAGCCGCAGGGCAAGGCCATCAACGACCACGCCGCGGACGACATCAAGATCCTGGTCGTGGGCAACCCGGCCAACACCAACGCCCTCATCGCCCAGGCCGCCGCGCCGGACGTACCGGCCGAGCGCTTCACCGCGATGACCCGGCTGGACCACAACCGCGCGCTGTCGCAGCTGGCGAAGAAGACCGGCGCCCCGGTCAGCGAGATCAAGAAGCTGACGATCTGGGGCAACCACTCCGCCACCCAGTACCCGGACGTCTTCCACGCCGAGGTCGCGGGCAAGAACGCCGCCGAGGTCGTCAGCGACGAGCAGTGGCTGGCCGACACCTTCATCCCGACCGTCGCCAAGCGCGGTGCCGCGATCATCGAGGCGCGCGGCGCCTCCTCGGCCGCCTCCGCCGCCAACGCCGCCATCGACCACGTCCACACCTGGGTCAACGGCACCGACGCCGACGACTGGACCTCCGCCGGTGTGGTCTCCGACGGTTCGTACGGGGTGCCGGAGGGCCTGATCTCCTCGTTCCCGGTCACCGCGAAGAACGGGAAGTTCGAGATCGTCCAGGGCCTGGACATCAACGAGTTCTCGCGGGGCCGCATCGACGCGTCGGTGAAGGAGCTCGAGGACGAGCGCGAGGCCGTGCGGAACCTCGGCCTGATCTGACGCGCCCCAGCCCGCCCCGGCGCGGCCGTTTCCGAAGGGTCATATTCCGGTATTCACTCCGGAGTGTGACCCTTCGGCCATTTACTGTAATCGCGGGACATCTTCCCCTACCGTGGAGGCAGTTGCTACGGCCTCGGGGGGAATTATGGCCAATACGCGCAGTGATCGTTTTTCAGGCGGCGCCGATCCTTCGGTAGGGGATCACTCCGCTCGTCTGCCGCGGTCGCGGGCGGAGCCGTCACCGGCCGTCCCTTCACCTCGTACCGCCGCTGACGCTTCTCCGTACGCCACCAGCGAGGCCACCCGGCTGTTATGCGCGGGCGCCTATCTGGACGACGACTTCCGGGACGCGGTCGTGGACGAGCTGTATGTCCACGAGGAGCGCGCCGTGGCGCCCTCGCTGGGCATCGACGCGGTCCGGGTGCTGGCGCACGCGCTGCGCGCGCGCCGTCTGGAGGCGTGCTGGACCGCGCTGCTGGTGTCCTTATGGGTGCTGGACTTCCTGCTGGCCCAGGGCTTCTTCTATCTCTTCCTGCTCTCCTGTGCGCTGCTACTGCTGGCGGCCTGGGCGAGGGGCGGCGCCATGGGTGCCTTCCGCGCCGACTATCCCGGGGCCGACGGGGTCACCGTCACCCGGCGGCGGGCAGCCGCGGTGCTGCGGGTGCTCGGCTGTCTGACCCTGCTGTCCTATGTGTTCTCCGCCCTGACGCAGGCGCTCACGGACGGGCAGTCCGATCCGGCCGGGCTTCAGGTCTTCGCACCGGCCCTGGCCACCGGGTCGGACACCACCGCCGCCTGGTTCGCGCTGGTGATCCCGGCCGCGATGGCCGCCGCGGTCGCCCTGCACCGTGAGCATGTGGCCCGGGTGCTGGCCACCGATCTGGAGCCGGAGACCTTCGCCGACCCCGCCGCGGACCCCGCGGAGCGGTTCGAGGGCGGGCGCTTCCAGCGGGTGCGGGCCCTGATCCGCCGTGAGCAGTACTCACCGGTGATCCTCTACCACGATCGGCACCCCTTCCTCGGCGCGGGCACCGCGCATGACACCTGGACCCTCGCCGTGGAGCTGCGGCCGCGCGAGGGCGGCGATCCGGTGCCGCTGGACAACCGCGTGATCCTGGAGCGGATCCGGCCGCTGGTCGAGAAGTTGCGCACCCCTTCCGCCCAGGGCATCGCCTCCGTCCAGGGCACCACTCCCGCGCAGGGCACCACCCCCGTTCAGGGCACCACTCCCGCGCAGGGCACCACTCCCGCGCAGGGCACCACTCCCGCGCAGGGCACCGCTCGCGCCGCCGCCGAGAGCCGCGACCGGCTGCGCGGCCTGGAGCTCGACGAATGCGTCTTCCTCAAGGTCACCGGATTACGGAGCCGCTCCTTTGTGCCGTACGGCGAGGCGGACTTCGCGCGGGAGCGGGCGGAGGCAGTTGAGGAGGGCGGCGAGATCCGCCGGCACTTTCTGCGCATCCGCGTCGGCGCATGGCGGGAAGAGGTCGTCACCACGGTCTTCGTGCGGGTGCATACGCAGGGCGGCATGCTGATGCTGGAGTTCGCCCCGCATGTGCTGCGCCCGATCCGCCCGGACTTCCGGGCGGTCGACCGGCTCTCCGACTCCCACCGCCGCGGCGGACTGCCGGGCAAGGTGATCTGGGCGCTGGGGCGGATGCCCACGGCGGCGGGCCGGGCGGTCATCCATGCCTTCCGCTCGGCCGCCTTCCTCTGGCGGATGTACGCGGGGGGTTATGAGGCGGCCATCCCCGACGGGCCCTGGGTCTCGGTGCGGGAGTTGGGCAGCGACGCCGACGCATCGCTCTTCCAGGAGATGGATGTCAGCCGCTATCTGAAGAGCGTCGAGGACCGGGTGGCCAACGGCGTGCGAAGGGCGCTCGACGAAGCAGGCTGGGAGACCGGTGAGTTCGAGCAGAAGGTCATCAATGTGAGCGGCGGCGGGGTCTTCATCGAGTCCGCGGAGCACAGCGCCTTCGGCTTCGGCGACCACAACACCATCAGCAACACCACCGGAACCAATGGAGCGGGAGGCGGCCATGGCGATGGCTGACGCGGAGGACGGTAGCGACATGGGCGGCGGCGCGGACCACGCGGCGGGCGCGAGCGGTGGCGGTGCGACCCAGGCGGCGGGCGGCGGGAGCAAGTTCGGGAACATTCGGTTCGGCAAGGTGCAGGGCAGCGCCATCGGCTTCGGCGACCACAACCACATCGTGAACGGACGTCAGGCGGAGGCCCCCTGTGACCCCGCTTATCAGGAGCTGCTGGGAGCCGTTCGGCAGCTTGCCGAGGATCTGCGGCGGGTCGTCGCGAGCCCGGAGGTCGGCGCGCTTTCCGACGAGCTGGACCGGACCGAGGACGAGATCCAGCGCACCGGCCGGGCGGGGGCCGGCCGACTGGCCCGGATCCGGGTGATGTTGCAGGACGCGAGCGCCAGTGTCGGCATGCTCGCCTCGGGCGTCGCCGTCGGACAGGCGGTCGGCGCACTGTTGGGCGGGTGAGATGAGCACCCCGGGCGGCGAGGGGGGCCGTCGATGGGACGAGGAGGCCCAGCGCTGGGTGGGAGCGGGCGCGGAGCCGCCGGCCCCGGGCCGAAGACCACCCAATCCGCATCTGGGCACGGTGCTGCTGGCGGTGCTCGCCGTGGTGCTGGTCGGCGGGATCGGTTTCGGCGCCTGGAAGCTGGTGTCGGACGGCGGGGATGACAAGCCCCGGGCGGACGGCGGTTCGCCCTCGGCCTCGTCCTGGTCGCCGTCGGCCGAGCAGCCTTCGGCATCGTCGTCGGGGCCGTACGCGGAGCCGACCTCGGCGCCGCCGTCGGTGTCCGAGGACAGCACCCAGGGGCCGCCGGCGGACTATGTGCGCACCACCGACCCGGAGGGGTTCCGGCTGGATGTGCCCACGGGCTGGCAACGGGTCAAGCGCGACACCGGAGTGTTCTACGAATCGTCCGACGGGGGCAGTCTGATCCAGGTCTTCGCGCTGACCGAGCCCGACATCACGCCGTACGAGGCGCTGCGCCAGGCGGAGACGGGGCTCAAGAAGAACCCCGACTACAAGCGGTATGCGCTCAAGCGGCTCGGGCCCGGCGATGACGCGGACGCGGAGCTGGAGTACGGCTACCACAGCGCCAAGTACGGCCCGCGCCGGATACTCGACCGGGCCTTCACCGGCCCGGACCGGGTGCAGTACGCGGTGCTGGTCGCGGGCCCGGCCGACGACTGGCCGAAGCAGCGGGAGCGGCAGGGCATCGTCCTGGCGTCCTTCTGCCCCACGGCCTACTGCCCGGCCACCTGACCGGCGGCCGGGCGACGGATCCGTATCGGTGCGGTGACAGGGGGTGGGGCGGTCCGCGAACCGGGTACACCGATGTGAGCCGACACGGCTTATCCGCATATGGGAGCAGAGATCCATCATCGGGGGGCATAGATGAGCATGCACAACGGGGGAGCGCCGGGGCAGGACTCCAGGCGGGCGCTACGGGCGCTGGCGGTGACGATCTTGCTGGTCGCGGGGGTCGCGTTCTCCGGATGGGTGGCCTTCGGGGGCGATGGCACCTCCCGGAATCAGGCGGGGCCGCTGCCCTGGGACCGCGAGAGCCCCACGGCCACGCCGAGCGGGGACGCCTCCCAGCCGAGCGATCTCTATCCCTCGCCCGGACCCGAGACCAGTGGGCCGACCGATCTCCCGACCGATCTCCCCACGGACCGTCCGACCGGGGCACCCTCCGGGTCCCCGTCCGCGACGCCGTTCGGCACCCCGTCCTCGCCCTCCCTGACGGGCGCCGCCCCGCCCGCGGGCTACAGCACCCAGGCCGACCCCGCCGGATACCACCTCGCGGTCCCGGACGGATGGCGACGGACGACGCAGGGCCCCAGCGTCTACTACACCTCGCCCGACGACAGCACCGTGATCCAGATCTTTGAGCTGCACGGCCCCGAGCCGACGCCGTACGAGTCCGCCCAGGAGGCCGAGCGGATCGCCTCCACCCACCGTGACTACGAGCAGATCGCCCTCACCCGGCTGGGGTCGGCCGCCATGGACCCGGTCCAGCTGGAGTACACATACGAGTCCAAGAGCGACGGCCACCGCCGGATACTCGACCGCCGCTTCGCCGCTCCCGACGGCACCATGTACGCGGTGCTGGTGATCGGCCCCTCCGGGGCCGGGGACCGGGGGGAGGAGCGGGAGGTCCACCAGGCGGCGGTGGACACCTTCTGCCCGACCGACTACTGCACCGCGTCGTGACCGGGCCGTGTCGTGACCGGGCCGTGTCGTGACCGGACCGCGTCCTGACCGGGCCGCGTCCTGACCGCACCGCGTCGTGACCGGGCCGCGTCCTGACCGCACCGCGTCGTGACCGGACCGCGTCCTGACCGCGCCGTGTCGTGACCGGACCGTGTCGTGATCGCACCCCCACCTCTCGACCGCACCCCCTTGTGGCCCGAACCACTTCTTGACCGCACGGCCTCTTGACACATAGGCCGATCATGAGCCGAGGGGCCGGTTCCGCCTTCGGATCACGTGAGTCGGCCCACTTTCTCTTGCGAATCGCGCATAGGTTCCCGCCTTCCGGTTAGGGCTCCATGTTGCTGGCTTGGACCAGTGGCACAGCACGCGGAACCGGAAGGCAGAAATCACGTGGCGGCAGTCGAGACCATTCATGTGGACGGGGTGTGGCAGGCAGCCGCATCCGGGGCGCAGCGGGAGGTCCTCGACCCCGCGGACGCCAAGACCCTCGCCGTCGTCGCGGAGGGCGGTGTCGAGGACACCGACGCGGCGATCGCGGCCGCGCGTCGCGCCTTCGACCAGGGCCCCTGGCCCGGGACGCCGGTGGCCGAGCGGGCGGCGCTGCTGCGCCGCGTCGCCGACCTGCTCCAGCGCGACCGTGAGACGATCGCGCTCATCGAGAGCCGTGACACCGGCAAGACCCTGGAGGAGGGCCGGGTCGACGTCGACGACGTGACCAACGCCTTCCGCTACTTCGCCGATCTGGTCACGGGCGAGTCGGCCGGGCGCGTGGTCGACGCGGGCACCCCCGATGTGCACAGCGTCGTGGTCCATGAGCCGGTCGGCGTCTGCGCGATGATCACCCCCTGGAACTATCCGCTGCTCCAGGCCAGCTGGAAGATCGCCCCGGCGCTGGCCGCCGGGAACACCTTTGTGATCAAGCCCAGCGAAGTGACCCCGCTGTCCACCGTCCATCTGGTGAAGCTGCTGGCCGAGGCCGGGCTGCCGACCGGGGTGGCCAATGTGGTCACCGGCGCGGGCGACCCCGTGGGCGCCCGGCTGTCCGAGCACCCGGATGTGGATCTGGTCTCCTTCACCGGTGGTCTGATCAGCGGCACCAAGGTCGCGCAGGCCGCAGCGCCGACGGTCAAGAAGGTCGCGCTGGAGCTCGGCGGCAAGAACCCCAATGTGGTCTTCGCCGACGCCTGCGCCACTGCCGAGGGCTTTGACACCGCCGTCGACCAGGCCCTGAACGCCGCCTTCATCCACAGCGGCCAGGTCTGCTCGGCCGGTGCCCGGTTGATCATCGAGGAGTCGGTGCGCGAGCGGTTCGTGGCCGAGCTCGCCCGCCGGGCGGAGAAGATCAAGCTGGGCCGCGGCACCGAGGACGGTGTCGAGTGCGGTCCGCTGGTCTCGGCCCAGCAGCTGGACAAGACCGAGGCGTATGTGGCGTCCGCCCTGGAGGAGGGCGCGCTGCTGCGTTGCGGCGGCAAGCAGCCGGAGCCCAACGAGGTCCGCCCGGCCACCGGCTACTTCTACCTCCCGACCGTGCTCGACCAGTGCCACCGCGAGATGCGGGTGGTGCGGGAGGAGACGTTTGGGCCGATTCTGACGGTCGAGTCCTTCCAAACCGAGGACGAGGCAGTCACACTCGCCAATGACACGGAGTACGGACTGGCCGGCGCCGTCTGGTCCGCCGACACCGCCCGGGCGCGGCGCGTCGCCGCCCGGTTGCGGCACGGCACCGTGTGGATCAACGACTACCACCCCTACCTTCCGCAGGCCGAATGGGGCGGTTTCGGCAAGTCCGGGGTCGGGCGTGAGCTCGGTCCCGCGGGCCTTGACGAATACCGCGAGACCAAGCACGTCTACGAGAACCTGCGGCCGAGCCCGGTGCGCTGGTTCGCCGGCTGACCGCCCGCCGTCGGCCCCGCCCGGGGCACGGCCGGGCCCGGACTCGTCCCCCGGGGCCCGGACCCGGCCGCGCCCGATCGCGGCGACCGGCGGCGAGGAGTCCGTAGGCACGTAAGGCACCCGGCACCACCCCCACCCCCAGGGGCGGCAGCAGCCCCCGGCCCGCACCGGCGCGAGCCGTTTGGGTAAGACCGCGAGGAGTAACCCCACATGTCCGTACCTGTCGCATACGACTACGTCGTGATCGGTGGCGGCACCGCAGGATCGGTGATCGCTTCCCGGCTCACCGAGGACCCGGACATCCGCGTCGCCGTCATCGAGGGCGGACCGTCGGATGTCGACCGGCCCGATGTGCTCACCCTGCGCCGCTGGCTCGGCCTGCTCGGCGGCGACTTGGACTACGACTACCCCACCACCGAGCAGCCACGCGGAAATTCGCATATCCGGCACAGCCGGGCGCGGGTGCTCGGAGGGTGCTCCTCGCACAACACCCTGATCTCCTTCAAGCCGCTGCCCGGTGACTGGGACGAGTGGGCCGAGGCCGGCGCCGAGGGCTGGGACGCGGAGTCCATGGACCCGTACTTCCATCGGCTGCGCAACAACATCGTCCCGGTGGACGAGAAGGACCGGAACGCGATCGCGCGGGACTTCGTCGACGCCGCCCAGGCCGCCGCCGGGGTGCCTCGGGTCGAGGGGTTCAACAAGAAGCCGTTCCATGAGGGCGTCGGCTTCTTCGACCTCGCGTACCACCCGGAGAACAACAAGCGTTCCTCGGCGTCCGTCGCCTATCTGCACCCGTTCCTGGACCGGCCCAACCTCCATCTGATGCTGGAGACCTGGGCGTACAAGCTGGAGCTGGACGACACCGGCCGGGTCACCGGCGTGCATGTGCGCGCCAAGGACGGCGAGGAGATCCTGGTCCGGGCCGAGACCGAGGTCCTGGTCTGCGCGGGCGCCGTGGACACCCCGCGGCTGCTGATGCACTCCGGTATCGGGCCCAAGGGCGATCTGGAGACGCTGGGCATTCCCGCCGTCCACGATCTGCCGGGCGTCGGCGAGAATCTGCTCGACCACCCCGAGTCGGTCATCGTGTGGGAGACGGACGGCCCGATTCCGGACAACTCCGCGATGGACTCCGACGCGGGGCTGTTCATCCGGCGGGACCCCGAATCCCGGGGCCCGGACCTGATGTTCCACTTCTACCAGATCCCGTTCACCGACAATCCGGAGCGGCTGGGCTACGAAAAGCCCGAGCACGGCGTGTCGATGACCCCCAACATCCCCAAGCCGCGCAGCCGCGGCCGGCTCTACCTCACCAGCGCCGACCCGTCCGTCAAGCCCGCCCTCGACTTCCGGTACTTCACGGACGAGGAGGACTACGACGGCCGCACGCTGGTCGACGGCATCCGTGTCGCGCGTGAGATCGCCAAGACCGAACCGCTGGCGAGCTGGCTCAAGCGCGAGGTGTGCCCGGGCCCGGAGATCACCTCGGACGAGGAGATCAGCGAGTACGCCCGCAAGGTCGCGCACACCGTGTACCACCCGGCGGGCACCTGTCGTATGGGTGCCACGTCGGACGAACTCGCCGTGGTAGGCCCCGATCTGCGGATCCGGGGCCTGAGCGGCGTCCGTATCGCCGACGCGTCCGTCTTCCCGACGATGCCGGCCGTGAACCCGATGATCGGAGTCCTGATGGTGGGCGAGAAGTGCGCTGAGCTGCTGTTCGAGGAGCGCGATCGAGGCCGGCACAGGCCCGATGACCGAGCCGCTACGCTCGCGCCGGGAGGTGAGGCGTGATGGCTACGACCGTGGTCCCCGAGACGCCTGACACCCCCAGGATCCCCGAGAGCGGCGAGCGCACCCCGGTGTTCTCGGTCCGCGACCTGTGGAAGGTCTTCGGTCCCAAGGCCGACCGGATCCCCGGCTCCGCCGAGGCCGAGCTGTCCGCCGGTGAGCTGCGTGCCCGCACCGGCTGCACCGCCGCCGTCCGCGAGGTCTCCTTCGACGTCCAGCCGGGCGAGGTGTTCGTGGTCATGGGGCTGTCCGGCTCCGGCAAGTCCACCCTCGTCCGCTGCCTGACCCGGCTGATAGAGCCCACCTCCGGCACTTTGAAGATCGACGGCGAGGACGTCCTGGCCATGGACAAGGCCCGGCTGCGCGATCTGCGCCGGCACCGCGCCGCCATGGTCTTCCAGCACTTCGGGCTGCTGCCGCACCGCTCCGTCCTCGACAACGTGGCCTACGGGCTGGAGATCCAGGGCATGGGCAAGGCCGAGCGCCGGGCCAAGGCCGCCGAGGTGGTGGAGAAGGTCGGCCTCACCGGCCTCGAGCGCCGCCGCCCCGGTCAGCTCTCCGGCGGTCAGCAGCAGCGCGTGGGCCTGGCCCGGGCGCTCGCCGTCGACCCCGAGGTGTTGCTCTTCGACGAGCCCTTCAGCGCGCTCGACCCGCTGATCCGCCGCGATATGCAGGAGGAGGTCATCCGGCTGCACCACGAGGAGGGCCGGACGATGGTCTTCATCACCCATGACCTCAGCGAGGCGCTGCGCCTCGGTGACCGCATCATGCTGATGCGCGACGGCGGGATCGTGCAGTTGGGCACCCCGGAGGAGATCGTCGGCTCCCCGGCGGACGACTACGTACGGGACTTCGTCCGCGACGTGCCGCGCGAGCAGGTGCTGACCGTGCGCCGCGCCATGCGCCCCGCGAAGTCCGACGAGCAGGACGGCGGGCCCGCGCTGGCCCCGAGCACCACGGTCGCCGACGCGATCGAGGCCGTGGCCCGTACCGGCGGCCCCGCGCGCGTCGTGGACGGCGGCCGCTGCCTGGGCGTCGTCGACCACGCCTGTCTGCTGAGCGTCGTCGCGGGCCTGGACGGCGAGGAGGTGGCCGCGGCATGAGCCCCACCTCGACCCTCTCTCCGCCGGGCCGCACCGGGGGGCGCGTGTGAGTGCCACCGCCACCCGTCCCGCCACCGACCCCGGCACCGAACCGGCCACCACCGGGACGGCGGTGGCCGAGCCGCGCCCGTCCCTGCTGAGCGCCGTCGTGCACAGCCGCGCCGCGCGCAAGCTGGCGGTGCTCGTGGTGATCGCCGCCGTGCTCGTGCCGCTCGCGCACGCCAAGTGGGCGAGCGGCAGCTGGCCGCACGCGCTGACCGTCGATGTGTCCGGACCGCTCGGCGATGCCAGCGACTGGATCCTCGACAACCGCGACAGTCACTGGATCTTTCTCTACTTCTTCGGCCACATCAGCAACGTCATCATCATTGGTGTCCGCGCCGTCTACGTCGCCCTGCTCGCCCTCGGCTGGGCCGGTGTCACCGCCGGGCTGACCCTGCTCGCCTGGCGGGTCGCCGGGGTGCGGATCGCGGTGACGACCCTGGTGTCCTTCGCCGTCTGCGGACTGCTGGGCATGTGGGTGCCGACGATGCAGACGCTCGCGCTGATGGTCATCGCCGTCACCGCCTCCGTCGTCATCGGCGGACTGCTGGGTCTGGCCGGTGGCCTCTCGGAATGGGCGTTCCGGGTGCAAAGGCCGGTGCTCGACACCATGCAGGTGCTGCCCGCGTTCGCGTACCTGCTGCCCGTTGTGATGATCTTCGGCAACGGCGTGCCCGGCGCGGTGCTGGCCACCGTGATCTACGCGGCTCCGCCCATGGCCCGGCTCACCGCCCTTGGCCTGCGCGGCGCGGACGCCGGGGTGCTGGAGGCCGTGACCTCGCTGGGTGCCACCTGGCGGCAGCGGCTGCTGTCCGCCCGGCTGCCGCTGGCCCGCAAGGAGCTGCTGCTGGGCGTCAACCAGACGATCATGATGGCGCTGTCCATGGCCGTGATCGCGTCCGTGATCGGCGGCGGTGGTCTCGGTGACCGCGTCTACCAGGCGTTGTCCAGCGTGGACGTCGGCAAGGCGCTCGCCGCGGGACTCCCGATCGTGCTCCTCGCCATCGTGATGGACCGCACCATCGGGGCGGCGGGCGAGCAGCTCGGCCAGCCCCCGGCCGAGGGCGGGCCCCGGCTGCTGCGCGGCTGGCCCGCGTGGGCGGGGGTCGCGGTGATCACCGCGGTGATCACCGTCGTCGGACGGCTGATCGGCTCCCAGACCTGGCCGACCGGCTGGACCGTCGCCATCGAGGAGCCCGTCAACCAGTTCAAGGAGTGGATGGTCGACCACCTCTACACCGGAGTGCCCGTCGTCGGCGGCACCGCCGAATGGGCCGCGGACTACGTCAAGTGGATCCTCGACCCGCTGCGTGAGGGGCTGCAGGGCCTCCCGTGGTACGCGGCGCTGCTGATCGTCGCGGCGCTGGCCTGGCTGATCGGCACCTGGGCCACCGCGTTGACCGCCACCGCCGCCATGGCCGCGATCGGTGTGCTCGGGGTGTGGGAGCCGTCCATGGACACCCTCTCCCAGGTGCTGGCGGCCGTGTTCGTCACGCTGGTTCTCGGTTTCGCGATCGGTATCTGGGCCGCGCGCAGCACCCGGCTGGAGCGGATGATGCGACCGGTGCTGGACATGTTCCAGACCATGCCGCAGTTCGTGTACCTGATCCCCGTGGTCGCGCTGTTCGGTGTCGGCCGCGCCCCGGCGGCGGCCGCGGCTATCGTCTACGCGCTGCCCGCCGTCATCCGCATCACCACCCAGGGGCTGCGGAACGTCGACCCGGCGGCGCTGGAGTCGGCGCGCTCCCTCGGTGCCACCCAGGGGCAGCAGTTGCGCCAGGTGCAATTGCCGCTGGCCCGCCCGGCGCTGCTGCTGGCCGTCAACCAGGGCGTGGTGCTGGTGCTGGCCGTGGTCGTCATCGGCGGTCTGGTCGGTTCGGGCGCGCTCGGCTACGACGTGCTGTTCGGCCTGGCGCAGGGCGATCTGGCGACCGGTCTGGTCGCCGGCGCGGCGATCGTCTGCCTGGGGCTGATGCTCGACCGGGTGACCCAGCCGACCTCGCGCCGTGAGAAGAAGGGGGCCTGAGATGGCTACGGCCCGTATGTATCGACGCCGGCGGCTGCTGATGGCCGCCGCCGGGGTCACGGCCCTGCTCACCGCGACCGGCTGCGGCGCGGCGGACATGACCAAGCAGTCCTCGCCGTACGCCAATGTGGGCGGGGCGAAGAGCATCACGCTCTCCGTCCAGTCGTGGGTCGGCGCTCAGTCCAATGTCGCGGTCGCCCAGTATCTGCTGGAGCACGAACTGGGCTATCGCGTCGACACCGTCCAGGTGGACGAGATTCCGGCGTGGGACGCGCTCAGCCAGGGCCGGGTGGACGCGATCCTGGAGGACTGGGGCCACCCCGAGCAGGAACAGCGCTACGTCAAGGACAAGAAGCTGATCGTGCCGGGCGGCGGGCTCGGCGTCACCGGCCATATCGGCTGGTGGGTGCCGAAGTACTTCGCCGACAAACATCCGGACGTCCTGAACTGGAAGAACCTCAACAAGTACGCGAAGACCTTCAAGACCGCGGAGAGCGGCGGCAAGGGTCAGCTGCTGGACGGCTCACCGTCGTATGTCACCAATGACAAGGCGCTGGTGAAAAACCTGAAGCTGAACTACCAGATCGTCTTCTCGGGTTCGGAGGCGGCGCAGATCACCCAGATCAAGCAGTTCGCCAAGGCGAAGAAGCCGTTCCTGTCGTACTGGTACGAGCCGCAGTGGCTGTTCAACCAGGTGCCGATGGTCGAGGTCGAGCTGCCCAAGTACACGGACAAGTGCGCTGCTGAGGGCACCAAGGACCCCGAGTCCATCGACTGCGCCTACCCGACCACACCGCTGCAGAAGTACCTGAACGCGGACTTCTCGAAGGAGGGCGGCAAGGCGGCGGCGTTCCTGAAGAAGTTCCACTGGACCAAGGAGGACCAGAACGAGGTGTCCGAGTTGATCGCCTCGAAGGGGATGTCGGCGCAGGACGCCGCGAAGAAGTGGGTCGAGGCGCATCCGGACGTCTGGAAGAAGTGGCTGCCCTGAGCCCGGATCGCGTTCGTGCCGTACTGCCGTGCGGGGGCCTGTCAGCATCATGCGTTACGCGATGACTCCGATGTCGGATAACGGTCCCCCGTCGTCGATAACGGCGACGGGGGTGGATGGTCACATGGTCGGCTTGTAGGCGCCGGGGGCCATGCGGGTGGTCACACCGATGCGGTTCCAGGCGTTGATGGTGAAGATCAGGGCGATGAGCTGGGCCAGCTCCCGCTCCTCGAAGTGCTTGGCGGCGTGCTCGTAGACCTCGTCCGGGACGAAGCCGTCGGTCAGGACGGTGACGGCCTCGGTCAGGGCGAGGGCGGCCTGCTCCTTCTCGGTGTAGAGGTCGCCGGCCTCCTCCCAGGCGTTGAGCAGGTAGAGGCGCTCCTCGGACTCGCCCGCCGCGCGGGCGTCCTTAGTGTGCATGTCGATGCAGAAGGCGCAGTGGTTGAGCTGTGAGGCACGGACTTTGACCAGCTCGGCCAGTGTCGGGTCGACGCCCTTTCTGGCGGCCGCGTCCAGGGTGACCATGGCCTTGTAGACCTCGGGAGCGGCCTTGGCGAACTGCATCCGGGGGCCGTGTGCGTGGGAAGTTCCGGTCGTCATGCCTCCACGCTAGAGGCCGGGCGGCCCAGGGGTATGGTCCATTTCCATGGCGGATTCATGGGCCACTCCGAGGGGTGAACCCGGACAGCGGACAGACGGCTCCGGGCAGCGGGCGGACAGCTCCGGACGCCGGGCTGGTTCCGGACACCGGGCTGGTTCCGGGGAGCGGGCTGCGGAGTACGGACGGCGGTCGGGCGGTCCGGCCGGGCCGGGGGCGGATCTCCATCTGGATCTGCCGCGGGGCGGCGGGACCGGGGTGCGGGACGCGCTCATCCGTGCCCTGCGCGACGCCGTTCGCGGCGGGCGGCTTGCCCCGGGCACCCGGCTGCCCTCCTCCCGCTCCCTCGCCGCCGACCTCGGCATCGCCCGGAACACCGTGGCCGACGCCTATGGGGAACTGGTGGCCGAGGGCTGGCTGACGGCCCGGCAGGGTTCGGGCACCCGGGTCGCCCGGCGCGTCGTGCCGCCCGAGCCCGCGCCGCCGCGCACACCCCCGCCCGCCGCCGTGGCCGCCACCCGGCCGGCCTACGATCTGCGGGCCGGTCAGCCCGATGTCTCGGCCTTCCCCCGGTCCGCCTGGCTCTCCGCGGCCCGGCGCGCCCTGACCACCGCGCCGAACGACGCCTTCGGCTACGGCGACCCCGCCGGACGGCCCGAGCTGCGGCGGGTCCTGGCCGACTATCTGGCGCGCGCCCGCGGGGTGCGGGCCGCGCCCGAACGGATCGTGGTCTGCGCGGGGTTCGTCCAGGGGCTGGCCCTGCTCAGCAGGGTGCGGGCGAAGGCCGGTCACCGTGAGGTGGGCGTGGAGTCCTACGGGCTCGATGTCCACTGGAACGTGATGCGCGGGGCCGGGCTGCGCACCGTGCCGCTGCCGGTCGATCAACGGGGCGCGCGGACGGCGGAGCTGGACCGGTCGGCCGGGCTGCGGACCGTTCTGCTCACCCCGGCGCATCAGTTCCCCACCGGGGTTTCGCTGGACCCCGACCGGCGCGCCGCCGTGGTCGACTGGGCGTCGCGGGTGGGCGGGCTGGTCCTGGAGGACGACTACGACGGGGAGTTCCGCTATGACCGTCACCCGGTCGGGGCGCTCCAGGGGCTCGACCCTGAGCATGTGGTCTATCTGGGCACCGCCAGCAAGAGCCTGGCGCCCGCGCTGCGGCTGGCCTGGATGGTGGTGCCGGACCATCTGCTGGACGACGTCCTGGAGTTCAAGGCGACCGGGGAGTGGCAGTCGGGCGCGCTGGACCAGCTGACGCTCGCGGAGTTCATCGACTCCGGGGCGTACGACCGCCATGTGCGTGGCATGCGAATGCGCTATCGGCGGCGCCGCGACCAGCTGGTGGCGGCGCTCGCCGAACGCGCCCCGCGGGTGCGGGTCACGGGCATCGCGGCGGGGCTGCACGCGGTGCTCCAACTGCCGCTCGGTACCGAGCGGTCCGTGGTGCAGGGCGCGGCCTGGCAGAGCCTCGCCCTGGAGGGGCTGTCCCGCTACCGCTACCGCGAGCAGCGGGAGCCGAACGAGCCCGGACCGGGTCCGAACGAGCCAGAACCGATTCCGGACGGGCCGCCGGACGCGCTGGTCTTCGCCTATGGCGCCCCGCCCGACCACGCCTTCACGGGCGCGCTGGAGGCGCTGTGCCGGGTGCTGCCCTGACGTCCCACGGTTCGGCTGACCGAAGTCACACGCCGGGCGCTCAGGTCACCCGCCGAGCGCCCCGCGAACTCCCCGCACCGACTGGCTCCCCGCACCAACTGGTCACACGAGCCGACGACGAGCGGCCGGCCATCGCCGCCCTCCGGCGCGCGGCGCGCTTCGCGAAGGCGCGAGGCTAAGGTGGGCGGTTATGGCCTCGGGGGAGCCGAGGGCCTCGGGCGGGACGGCGGCCCGGGGGAGAGGGACGGGGAAACGGGGAGACGGGGATGGAACGGAAGACGACGCGGCGGCTGCGGTCGAGCACGGTGATCCTGGGCGGTATGGGCGCGCTGGCGGCGGCGCTCACCTCCTGTGGTTCGGAACCGGACAAGCGCTGTGTGGACCGGGACAGCTATGACGCGGTGAACGGCTATCGGGTCGTCGACTCCAGTGCCTGCAAGGGCTCTTCGTCCACCACGGGCGGCAAGGGCAAGAAGGGCCAGGGCACATCGGGCGTCGACGGCGAGTGGTACTACGACTCCGACGTCAGCGGCCGCTGGGCGGACTACGGCACCTTCGACAAGAGCAAGGCGGCCGACCGGGGCGGCTTCGGCTGCTCGGGCTCCGGCGGCGGCTGAGCGGGCCGCCCGACGATGAAGCGCCACACCATCGACCCCCGCCCCGACTGGCAGTCCACGGTGGAGGAGCAGGGGGTCATCTATCCGCTGACCCGCTACCCGGACGGCTCGCTGCGTCCCTACTGGGACGAGAGCGCCTACTACGCCTTCTCGCTGCCCGAGGTCGAGGCGCTGGAGGAGGTCGTCGAGGAGCTGCACCGGATGTCGCTGGCGGCGGCCGCCCATATCGTCGAGACCGGCCGCTTCGCCGACCTCGGCATCGACGATCCGCGGCTGGCCGGGCTGATCGCCGAGTCCTGGCACCGCCGGGCCGAACAGCCCAGCGTCTACGGCCGGTTCGATCTGCGCTACGACGGTGAGTCGGGCCCGGCGAAGCTGCTGGAGTACAACGCCGACACACCCACCTCGCTGGTGGAGGCGGCCAGCGCCCAGTGGTTCTGGATGGAGGACCGCTTCCCGGGTGCCGACCAGTGGAATTCCCTCCATGAACGGCTGGTCGACGCCTGGCGCACCCAGGCGGCGCTGCTGCCGCCGGGGACGCCCCTGTACTTCGCCCATTCGGCCGGGGACGAGCTGGGCGAGGACCTGATGACGGTGGCCTACCTCCGGGAGACGGCCGAGCAGGCCGGGCTGAGGACCGAGGCGATCTCCATGGAGGACATCGGCTGGGAACGGCTGTCGGGCCGCTTCGTGGACAAGCGGTTCCGCTTCATCCGGAGCTGCTTCAAGCTCTACCCCTGGGAGTGGCTGGCCACCGACCGGTTCGGTCCGCGTGTGCTGGACACGCTGGACAACGGGGGCGGCACCGGATCCACTCTGTGGATAGAACCGGCCTGGAAGATGCTGCTGTCCAACAAGGCGCTGCTGGCCGTGTTGTGGGAGCTCTTCCCGGACCACCCCCATCTGCTGCCCGCCTACCTCGACGGCCCCCGGGAACTGGCCCGCACCACCGGCTATGTGGCCAAACCGCTGCTGGGCCGCGAGGGCGCGGGGGTCACCGTGCATCCGCCGGGCGAGGAGCCCGTCGTACGCGACGAGCCGTGCTGCTACCAGGAACTGGCGCCGCTGCCCGACTTCGACGGCAACCGCGTGGTGCTCGGCACCTGGGTGGTCGAGGGCGAGTCGGCGGGGCTCGGCATCCGCGAGTCGGCGGGGCTGGTGACGGATGAGTACGCGCGCTTCATTCCGCACGTCATCCTCTGAGCGAGACCGGTCATTCTCTGGGCAATACCGGATCACTCGACCAGCACCTCCCTCAGCTGGTCCAGACCCCACTCCAGATCCTCCTCGCTGATCACCAGGGGTGGGGCGATCCGGATCGTGGCGCCATGGGTGTCCTTGACCAGCACGCCGCGGTCCATCAGCCGCTCGGAGATCTGCCGTCCGGTGCCCCGCGACGGATCGATGTCCACCCCCGCCCACAGCCCCCGGCCGCGCACCTCCTGGACGCCCTTTCCCCGCAGCAGCCCCAGCTCCCGGTGGAGCCGCTCGCCCAGCGTGGCCGAGTGCCGCTGGAACTCCCCGGTCCGCACCATCGCGATGACCTCCAGGGCGACCGCGCAGGCGAGCGGGTTGCCGCCGAAGGTGGAGCCGTGCTCCCCGGGGCGGTGCACCCCCAGCACCTCGCGGGAGGACACCACCGCCGACACCGGTACCACCCCGCCGCCCAGCGCCTTGCCCAGCACATAGACATCGGGGACCACGCCCTCGTGCTCACAGGCGAAGGTGGTGCCGGTGCGGCCGAGGCCCGACTGGATCTCATCGGCGATGAACAGCACATTCCGCTCCCGGGTCAGCTCCCGGACCCCGGTCAGATAGCCGGGCGGCGGCACCACCACCCCCGCCTCGCCCTGGATCGGCTCCAGCAGCACCGCGACCGTCTCCTCGGGCGCGGCGTCGAGCGTCGCCGCCATCGCCGCCAGATCCCCGTACGGCACGATCGAGAACCCCGGGGTGAAGGGGCCGTGGTCGGCACGGGCCTCCGGATCGGTGGAGAAGCTGATGAGGGTGGTCGTCCGGCCGTGGAAGTTGTTCCCCGCGGCGATGATCCTGGCCCGGCCGTCCGGGACCGCCTTGATCCGATAGCCCCATTTGCGGGCGGTCTTGACGGCCGTCTCCATCGCCTCCGCCCCGGTGTTCATGGGCAGCACCATCTCCATGCCGCACAGCTCGGCCAGCTCGGCGCAGAAGGCGCCGAAGCGGTCGTGGTGGAAGGCGCGGGAGGTGAGGGTGACCCGGTCCAGCTGGGCCTTGGCCGCCTCGATCAGCCGGCGGTTGCGATGCCCGAAGTTGAGCGCCGAGTATCCGGCGAGCAGATCGAGATAGCGGCGGCCCTCGACATCGGTCATCCAGGCGCCTTCGGCGGACGCGACGACGACCGGCAGCGGATGGTAGTTGTGCGCGCCATGGGCCTCGGCGGCGGCGATGGCCCGCTCCGCGGAGCGTCCCGGTCCCATCTTGTCCTCCTTGTCTCACTAGCTAGAGTGGGGGTGCGCATCGTGACTGGCGAGCCGAGCGTGGAACCGACCACGAGGAAGCGATGCGCGGCCACAGCGCCACGAGGTGCCGCCCGCCTGGGCACCCCGGGACACGACCGGACCGTCACCGATCGCCCCGGAGGATTCGATGAGCCTGCCCCTGTCCCACCCCGCCCTGCTCGCCGCCGACCCCGAACTCGCCTCCCTCGTCGGCTCCGAGGAGCTGCTGCAGTCCGAGACCCTGCGCCTGATCCCGAGCGAGAACTATGTCTCCGCCGCCGTCCTGGAGGCCTCCGGGACGGTGCTGCAGAACAAGTACAGCGAGGGCTACGCGGGCCGCCGCTACTACGAGGGGCAGCAGGTCATCGACCAGGTGGAGACCCTGGCGATCAACCGGGCCAAGGCCGTCTTCGGCGCCGAGCACGCCAATGTCCAGCCCTACTCCGGCTCGCCCGCCAACCTCGCGGTCTATCTGGCCTTCGCCCGGCCCGGTGACACCGTGATGGGCATGTCACTGCCCATGGGCGGTCATCTCACCCATGGCTGGGGCGTCTCCGCCACCGGCGCCTGGTTCCGCGGTGTCCAGTACGGGGTGCGGCAGGACACCGGCGTGATCGACTTCGACCAGGTGCGCGAGCTGGCCCGCAAGGAGCGGCCCAAGCTGATCTTCTGCGGGGGCACGGCGGTGCCCCGCACGATCGACTTCGCCGCCTTCGCGGAGATCGCCCGCGAGGTGGACGCGGTGCTCGTGGCCGATATCGCGCATATCGCCGGTCTGATCGCGGGCGGCGCCCATCCCTCGCCCGTCCCGTACGCCGATGTCATCTCCACCACCACCCATAAGACGCTCCGGGGTCCGCGCGGCGCGATGCTGATGTCGCGCGAGACCCATGCCAAGGCCATCGACAAGGCCGTCTTCCCCGGGCTCCAGGGCGGTCCGCACAACCAGACCACCGCCGCCATCGCGGTGGCCCTGCACGAGGCCGCCCAGCCCGCCTTCCATGACTACGCCCGGTCCGTGGTCGCCAACGCCAAGGCGCTCGCCGAGGCACTGCTCGCCCGCGGCTTCGACCTGGTCTCCGGCGGCACCGACAACCATCTGATCCTGATGGACCTGACGCCCAAGGAGGTGCCGGGCAAGGTCGCGGCCAAGGCCCTGGACCAGGCCGGGATCGTGGTGAACTACAACACCGTCCCGTACGACCCGCGCAAGCCCTTCGACCCCTCCGGCATCCGGATCGGCACCCCCTCCCTCACCTCGCGCGGTCTGACCACCGAGCACATGCCCGCCGTGGCCGACTGGATCGACCGCGGGGTGACCGCCGCGAAGAGCGGTGACGAGGGCGCCCTCACCAAGATCAGGGCCGAGGTGTCCGAGCTGATGGCGGCCTACCCGGCGCCCGGTCTGCCGACCGGCTGACCCCCGGCGCGGGGCCCTGCCCGGCC